>JACPIG010000004.1 GCA_016188205.1 Candidatus Woesearchaeota archaeon | reverse complement strand
GCACAGCAACAATGACCTTCTGGCCAGTGCTTAGTTTGCCTCCTGCTCCAACAAGCGGGATGCTCTGGTAAGTCTCAGGGCTTATGACTTCCAGATAAGGATATAGCTTTGAAACTGTCGCTGTTTCAACCTTCATTACCACTGGCTCTTCTTTGCTGAAGCCAATGTACTCGCGCTTTCCGCTTTCAAGGTTTGTGCCTACAATCTTCTTCCCGACGCTGCTTACCCTTATTATGCTGCTGCCGGAAACAACAACATCGCCAGCATTTACAAGAAGCGGCCTGTAAAGGACAGTTATGCGGTAAAGATCCCTGCTCGTCTGCCTGTCCCTGCTGAAAATCCTCCTGCTGACCTTCAAATAGCCGGAAAACCTTTTCCTGAGCTTCCTTCCCAAGCCAACTGCAAACTTGTTTGAGCTCAGATAGTAGTCAATTCCATCCTTCACCCTCTCCCTGCTGCTGACAAACACGCCCTTGCTCCTGCTTCTGGATATTTCTGACTCAACAAAAGCAGCTATATCCTCTCTCAGGCTCCTGAGCTGAAGAACCGACTCATAGTACTTATTCACGTATTCCATAAAAACCGTGAAAACCGATAGTTTTTTATTTGTTTCCATCAGATGCCCCTTAAATGATAAAGAAGCGCCTGAAAGGGCTGTGGCACTTCATATGGGATGACAACAGCATATGGAGCTGGGCAGTCAACGTAATCCTCGCGTTCGTCCTGATAAAATTCGTGGTTTACCCTGTACTTGGGCTTGTTCTGGGCACAACGCACCCGATAGTTGCTGTCGTGTCAGGAAGCATGGAGCACGAAGGCAAGCCTTTTGAGGCCTGGTGGGAGGCGAACAAGGCATATTATGAATCCATAGGCATAAAGAAAAAGGACTTTGAATCGTTCACAATGAAAAATGGCTTCAACAGGGGCGACATAATAATACTCAACAGGGCTGAAAAGGACAAGCTGAAGCAAGGAGACATAATTGTGTTCAGGAGCAAAAGGCCAGACCCCATAATACACAGGATAACCGGCTTTAACACTGCACAGGGCAGCTTTATGACAAAAGGAGACCACAACCCTTCGCCAATATCTGATGATACTCTGAACGAGAACAATGTGGGCAGCAGCTCAATAATAGGCAAAGCCGCGCTAAAGATACCATTCCTCGGCTACATAAAGATATGGTTCGTTGACCTGCTAAACATGATAATAAAGCTCGTGGGTGCTTCTGGATGAGCATATTCTGCCCGAAATGCGGAACAATACTGACGCCGAAAAAGCAAGGCAATGAAGGAAAAGCCCGGATGGCGTGCGGAAAATGCGGCCATGTAAGCAGGGAAAGCGACGGAAGGATAACAGAGAAGCTAAGCAAGAAACTCAAGGCTGAAGACAAGTTCCAAGTAGTTGAGGAAAAGGAAAACTTTCTTCCAAAAACAGATGCTGACTGCGCGCAGTGCGGAAACAAGGAAGCGTATTACTGGCTTGTCCAGACAAGGGCAGGAGACGAGCCGGAAACAAAGTTCCTTAAATGCACAAAGTGCGGGCATACGTGGAGGGATTATAGCTGAGGAAATATAAGAATCATAAAACATCGTTATACATAACAGCAGCCTCAATTTCTGGCCAAACAGCTTCATAAAGTCTTATAGGGAAATCATCAGGCAGCCTGCCATTGTCAAGAGCAACAGGCATCTGAAAACCAGCACAGGCACCTTTGCACACCCTCTCCAGTTCCGAAAGCTGGTCTACATTAAGCATGCCGGGCATGTCTTGAGCCAGTACTGGTCTGACTGCCGCATACATGCCATCAATAAGTTTTCTGTCTTCTGTGCGCACAATAATTTTATAGCGCTGGTCATGAACATTACCTGCTAAAACGTTTGCAAAAGTGCAATTATCAGGCTCCCTGACGATGCCCGCTATTGTGACAAGAACAGGTCCGCTCATTGGAGATGGAGAATAAACCGTGTATAAAAAGTTTCTTAAAGCCAGCCTTTTCCAATCAGAAACGGCAAAACCCTGTTCTTTATTATCGGAGAAAGCGGCTGCCTCGTGCGTTTTGAAACCCAGACCGCAGACCTTATCTCCATCTGTGGCTTTATGCTGCCTGCAACCTCGCCCTTGTAAAGGAAAACAACAAGCATTGACTTTCTGCCAGCAGCCCTGTCAGAGAACCTGCCGATGAACCTTGCTGACTTGATGCTGATGCCCAGCTCTTCTTTCAGCTCACGTCGCAAAGCCTTCATTTTTGGCTCGCTCTTGTGAGGCTTGCCGCCAGGGAGAATAAGCTCCTTCAAGCCCTTTTTCCTGACGAGAAGAAGCCTTCTGCGCCTTATCACTGCAATAGCTACTTTTTTTATCATGGAGAAAACAAAGCAGGCGCCATTATTAATTCTTGCGCAAAACAAGCTGGTCGTAAGCTATGACAGGAAAATCTAAAGGAAGGTCTCCCTTCATCCTTAAATTCACAACCCGTGGTTCGCCTGCAAGAGTCCTTTCAATACATGCTCTCTCCATCTCTGCAAGCTCTCCGACACTGATATGGGATGGTGAAGGCAAAGTGACGGCAGAATAAGGCACTCTTTCTGTTTTTCCATTCTGAAGACGCACATAAAGACAGAAGTTTACCCTATGATCAACTACAACTGATTGGAATGTCAGAACGGGCGGATCCATTAGCCCGGTGTGGTTCAACCCATATTGCGGTATAAGCACTGAATGATCTGATTCTCCGACCCTTACGATATCCACGAGAGTCACGGCTGCCATAGACCCTTGAATCCTATCAGCCAAAGCCCCCAAGCCAAGCATAACGCCATGGAAAAGAAAAGTTATATAAAAATTATCTGCTCAGCGCCCCTTCCCGGGCTTTCTCCTTCCTTTGGATGCAGCCTTCTTTTCTTTTACTTCCTTTCCGTTTTCCTTGCCCCGGGTTTCCTCCCTCCCTGCCTCCTCCTCGCCCTTCCTGAAGAGATAGATGAGCAGGGCTGCAAAGACCACTATGGCGACTACGGCTATGATGTGCAGCCTGTATTTTTCCCAGAGCCTTGGTGCAATGGGCTTCTTTGACTCTTTCAAAGCAGCAATCATGGCAAGCCTTTCCGGACCGCAAACATTAGCATCGCCCTTGAAGCAGCGGCACCCGGACTCGTTGAAGTTGTAGTAACAGTCAAAGTTGTAGTTTCCCTCAGCATCAGTTGTGCATTCAAACCTTATGATGCAGTCGTCAGCCAGCGCCTTCATCTGCGCAGGGCTAAGCTGAGGGGCGCTTGTAGCGTTGGACTCCTCTTCTCCTGGCTGGGAAACGTTCCCGGAAACATTTGCAGCGGCATTTTCGGCAGTGACAGAAATGTTTCCAGCAGTCCCTTCTGAGATATTGCTTTCTGTGACATTACCCGCAGCAGATTCCGCAACAGTGATGTTTTCTGCAACTGTAATGCTGCCTTCGGCTTTTTCTTCAACAGCAACCTTCTCCACAACACCTGTTTCGTTCTGAACAGTTACATTTTCAACAAATACAGGCATTGCAGTGGTTATAGCTGAAGGTGGGATTGTGATGTTTGCAGGCTCTGCAAAAGGCCTGAACTGGGTATAAGCATAGTAGCCTGCGGCAACAAGAGCTATTATCACAACCAAAGCAGTTATGTAATTTGTGAGCCCTGCCTTTTCATTCTCCCTGTACTCAGGCAGCTTTGGCTCTTCGGACCTTGTTTCCAGCTTTTCAAGCTTTGACCTTAACTCCTTAAGCTCATCATGAACGCCGCTGACAGCCCTGTTGACATCGCCTTCAGAAACAATGCTTGCCTTTACATAGTCAAGCTCCTCCCTGAGCTTCTTAAGCTCCTTCTGCGCCTGCTTATCAGCCGGCTCTTTTTCAGGGCTTATGAAGCGCTGCCAGAACCCTGGAGAAGCCCTCTCAACTCTTCCCTTAACTTCCTCCAGGCTCAAGGACAAATCATCAATCTGTGATGCAGTATTGCGGATTTTCTCCCTGAGCTCGTCCTCAGACTTCTGCGCCCTTTTATCAGAAGACTTTCCAAGACCCTCCAGCTCTTTCCTTGCTTTCTCCAAAGACTCTTTAAACTCGGTCTTGAGCACGTATTCTCCAAGGTCAACCTCTGACCTGACTACCTCGTTAATGGATGCCCTGAGCTGCCTTATTTCCTCATTCAGGGAAACAAAAGACTGCTCAGCCTTTTTTTCATGCTTAGCCAAGCCGTTCCATGCAACGAACCTGTTATCCAGCCGTGCAAAATCCCTTGTGAGAGATGAAAGCTCAGTTTTGATTTCAGAAACATCAGACTCCTTTACAAGCTTCCTCGTGTCTGACAGCCGGTCCTCAACGTCCTGAAGGCGCTTTGTTAACCTGCTGAAGTCAGGAACATCAAGCACAGCAGCCTCTGCCTTTGCCAAATCGGACTTTACAGCCCTGACCTGATCAGACAGACTGCTTACCTTTTCCTGAATCCCGGAAACCATTGAAGCGTCTTTCCTGAGGGCTGCAAGCTCAGATTTCAGCTTAGCCGCTTCTTTCCGTGCCTCTTGCTGCGCCTGCACCTTATCCTCATCGGATGACAAAGCATCTATCCTTGACTCAACTGAGGAAAGCCTCTCAGCAGTCCTGCTCAGCTCCCTGAACTGGCCTGAAAGCCCGGAAGCTGCCTTCGTTATTTCGGCAAGCCCTGACTTTAACGAAGCAAAGGACTTCTCCTGTGACTGGAGATTACTGACGTGCTCCTTCTTATGCTCAGAACCCTGCTTTTGAAGCTCCTGCTTTGTTGCCAAATCAGATGAAAGCAGGTCAAGCCTTGCCTCAAGAGCCTTTATGAAGTCGTAGAATTCCTTCTTATCTGCGAAGCCCGAGGATTTTGATGACAAGGACTGCAAGCCCTGGCTTATCGCTGCCAGTGATTTCCTTACAGCCTGTATGTCTTCCTTGACACGGGAGAAAGATTCCCTTATGCCACTTTCAGAAACCAATTTTCCACCCCAAGCAAAACATTGTCAGCACCAATTTAACATTTTGGCAATTGCATGACCCTTGCAATCTTCTAAACCCGCCCCCAATGCTCAATACATATATTGCCTTTTGACAAGCTCCCCTATTGTTTCTCCCGCCAAGTGACCTACATATAATGGAGCTCCTATCCTTGTAATACTCTCTACTGCATCTGTTGACTTAATATAAGCGCCCAAGATAGCCGCCCCTGCCAGAGGTAAACCATTTGTAAGATACAATTCCAAGCCAAGCCTCTCCTTATGTACAAAACTATCTAATAAACCAAAAGGAAGCCCTATTGCAAAGATTATCAATTCTTTGGACCTGCCTTTAACAGCTTGCTTTATGCCCATCTAAGAAACAGTTGACAAAGGACTATAAAAAGTTTTTGCTTGAAACTACTTGGAAGTAGAAAACTTTATTTTGAACGCCCTACTTTTTCCTCTTCAACCTTTCTTTTGCCAACTCTGACGAAAGCCTGGCAGAAATCCTTCTCATTTCCTTAAACTGCCTTGAATTCCAAGAAGCGGCTTTCCTTAAGCCAGCAAGCCCTGACTTTAGCGAGGAAAATGACTTCTTCTGTGACTTAAGATTCCTGACATGCTTTTTGTTGTGAGCAGACCTCAGCTTTTTAAGATCCTGCTTTGTTGCCAAAGAAGATTCAAACCCATCAAACCGAGCCTCAAACGCCTTGATAAAATCATAGAACTCCTTCTTATCTGCGAAGCCCGAGGATTTTGATGACAAGGACTGCAGAGCCTGGCTTACATCTGCCAGCGATTCCCTTACATCCTGCATGTCTTTCTTGACACGGCCAAAGGATTCCCTTACGCCTCTCTCAGAAACCAATCCCATACACCCCCAAATATAGCATGAATGATTAGACTATCAAACAACTATAAAAAGTTTTCGTGTGGAACTACTTGGAAGTAGGAAACTTTATTTTGTGCCTTCACATTTTCCTCATCCTTTGAGCTTCCTCAACCGCCTCTTTGCCTTTAGAAGTCCCTGTTTCTATTAATTCCAATGTTGCGCCGCCAGCGCTTGTCATTATAGAGAAAGCGTTTTCTGCTTTAAGCCTGTGTATCCTTGCCACTGTGTCTCCGCCTGCACCTATTGTTATGCCACCATTCGCCTTGCATTTACGAACCGCATTAAATACCTCGTGATCAGTTTTTGATATTGCCTCAACTCCCTCGTCTTCTATGGAAAAAGGCCCTGACTGAAGATAGATTCCTGCATTTTCAATCTTCTTCGCAATTTCTCTTAATGTTTTCGGGCCTTCTGCCACAGCCAACCATCCTCCGGGGATATTTGTTGGGCTTTTATGAACCCTGATTTCCGCACCTTCCGGCAGTGTGCCGCTCTTATCCGGAAGCTTATTTGCAATTACATGATCATACCCCATAACAACCGCGATTCCCCTTGCCTCAGCTTCGCTCAAAACATTGTAAGCATATACAAACTGTTCTCCTTCCTGCCCCCATCTTACATAGGAATCTCCCACCAGATTTTTTATCTCCGTATCTTCAATGCCGAGAAGCGCCTTTAATTCGTCACTTTTTTGCTTCTGCAACTTCTCAGCAGCTTTAGCAGCCTGTTCCTTATCCTTCATAGACTTAACTTCAGAAACTATCCTGCGGTCATACTTTCCCACAATTTTTTTTACCTTATCCAAATTTCCTTTTATCATTGGAGAATAATGCTGAGCCAGGATGAACGTATAAGTTACTGCCCCTCCAATTAACAGGGCATCGTTGCTGCGCATCTTATCCAGCAGCCCCCTGACTACTGTTATTTTAGACGTAATGCCCGGGTCTGACTCTATCTTTTTCCCGCAAAGCCCCAATACAAAACAACCTCTGCCGGGGTTTTCCAGCTTACGCTTCAAGTCCCCTATGTTATTCAG
>JACPIG010000118.1 GCA_016188205.1 Candidatus Woesearchaeota archaeon | reverse complement strand
GCACTGGAAGAACTGAGGAAAATAAAGCCCGGAAATTTCACAGGCTACATGGAAGACACAAGGGAGCACCTTAAAAGCAGCAGGGAGCTTCTGGAACTGGACAAGCTTGACGGCACCCAACTTAAATCCTTCTCAGTAATATACTCGGCGCTTTTGAGGCTGAAAGGGCTGCTCATAATAAGATGCATCATGAGCAAGAGCAAGAGCAAGGAAAGGTTTTCATCAGCAAAGCTCAAGAAACTGCTCATCAGCAAAGGGCTGAGCAACAAGGAGTTTGAGGACTCGCACATGATTTACAGGCTTGTAAGGGACTGAAAAAGCACAAGGGACGTGGGGATTGAGATAATCGTTGCAGAGAAACTGCTTGGAATCCTTGACAAGGAGATGAAAGAAATGGAGGCGCGGATAAGTGACAAACAGAAAAAAAAGCGCAGAATTCTTGAAAAAGGCGGCTGACAAAACCTGACCACAACATATTTATATTAAGCCGCAGTCTGCAAATCCATGCTGAAGATTTCTTTTGAGGAACTGGTGCAGAAGATAAAAGACAGCTCAGGGCTTGAAGAAGAAGAAATAAGAGGAAGGGTTGATGAGAAAGTAAGCCGCCTTTCCGGGCTTGTCAGCAGGGAAGGGGCTGCGCACATACTCGCAAACGAGCTGGGAATAAAGCTTGAGCAGGAAGCGCCTTCAGGAAGGCTTCAGATAAAAAACGTTCTGCCCGGAATGAGGAATGTTGACATAACAGCCAAGGTAATAAGCGTGTATCCGGCAAAAAGCTTCCAGAAAGACGGAAGGGAAGGGAAAATAGCATCACTCCTTGTCGCAGACGAAACAGGCCAGACGAGAATAGCGATGTGGAACGAGCACGCAGAGAAGGCAGCAAACATAAGCCCTGGCGACATCGTAAAGGTAAAGGGCGGCTACTCAAAGCAGCGCAACGGGGCAAATGAAGTGCACCTGGGGGACAAGGCGCAGCTTGCAATAAACCCTGAAGGAGAAACAGTAAACGTGGAAATAACTCCTGCAAATTACGAAAAAGCGAGAAAGCAGCTGGCAGAACTGCAAGGCACGGAAAGCAACGTGGAAGTGCTCGCGACAATAGTGCAGGTGTTTGAGCCAAGATACTTTGAGATATGCCAATGCGGAAAAAGGGCAAGGCAGACAGAAAAAGGCGCGACATGCGAAACGCACGGCGCAGTAAAGCCTGCTTACTCCTACGTCCTGAACGCATTCATTGACGACGGAACAGACAACATAAGGGCGGTGTTCTTCAGGGAGCAGGCAAAGAGGCTTCTCAACAAAAGCAATGAGGAAATACTCACCTATAAGGACGAGCCGATGCTGTTTGAGCCGGTAAGAAACGAGCTTCTGGGAACAAGCGTAAAGCTCACAGGAAGGGCGACAAAGAACGAGCTGTACGACAGAATAGAGTTGATAGCAAACAACGTCATCCTAAACCCAGACCCTGAACCGGAGATAAAAAGGCTTGAAGAAGAGCTTGAGCAGCTCAGGCAGAATTCTGAGGAGAAGGTGTAAGCTGTTCTACACAGCTTAACCCCTTGCGCCGGCAATTGCAACGTAATGCTGCCCCACATCCATTTGCACAGACATTCCTGCTGCAGTTAATGCGGCTTCAATGCACTCAGGTCCTGGAATTACTGTTCTTTTATATTCGCACCTGCCAATGTAATCAAAGATAAAAACCCTGTCAGCCATTGGAAAAACAAAGTCCTGAACATAACTCAAAGGCACATAACCCAGCATGCACTTCATCAGGACCAAATCCAGCCTTGCTCCGGGGCTAAAAAGAGTTTCCGGCGAGGTTTTGTAAACAATGAACGCATTTGCACGATTCCTATCCTGAAAAACCCTGATTCCCGGTTCTTGATAACTCCTGTCAGGGTTAAACGCGACTTGAGCATCCCTGTCAAACAAAACCCTTTCCTCAACGCCACTAAACCCCTTGTCCATTATTGTGGAGCAGGGGCTGGTATCATAATCACCCTTATCAACGCCAATAAAAAGCGTTTCCGGCAGCCGGCCTGCATATTCTCCTGTGAACAAATGAAAAGTCACGCCCAAATAAGAACCTATTTCGGCCATAATACCTCTTCGGCCGTTTCTTCCTGTGCCTGTTATCAAATCATTCATCACCCCTTTTAGCACAGGGTGCTCAAGAATCCACTCTGTCAAGCGCCAGTCTCTATCAACTGAAGACTCCCTATGAAAATTATGGCTTAATGCAGACTGGTCCAAATGCATGCGCAAAAGAGTCATATCTGTACCTGAACCAACAGCCATAACAAAGGGTGATCCCTATTCGCTTTAATATTTTTCCAAAAGTTCGCATAAAACCCACTGGACACTGGACAGGGGCGCGCAAAGTATATAAAGCTGTGAAACACAACTGTATTTGCTCCGCTTTTGATGAGGCACAAGCCAAACAAGGCATGCGCTGAGAAGGTTGAAACAAGACCCGAAAGGAAGGAGGCAAAAATGGAAAACAACGCAATAAGCTACGGCGGTAGCTACGGAAATTCTGGCTCTGGCAAGAAGCTGCCTGAGAAGAAGTTCAGGGCAGGGGCTGTTGCAGCAACAATCTGGAGGAATGAGTCAGCAAAGGGAAGCTATGCAACAGTCCAGCTGGACAGGAGCTACAAGGACGGAGATGCGTGGAAGTCAACCGGCTCCCTGAGGATAAACGACCTGCCAAAGGCGGTTCTTGTGCTGAACAAGGCATACGAATACCTTTTCAGCAAGCCTGAGCTGCAGGAAAGGGAAGAGGCAATAGCAATAGAAGACGTAATGTAAAAAGGTGATGAAAATGGCAAAAAGAAGAATTGAAGCAGTGGAACAGGGCGAAGAGCAGGAAATGACTCAGGACATTACTGTAACAAGGTCATCAGAGCTTCTGCAGCTTCCGGGAGTGGGAGCAGCAACTGCTGAAAAGCTGGCAAGCACAGGGTTTGACAGCCTCCTGAGCATAGCTGTTGCAACGCCAGGAGAGATAGTGGAAACAGCAGGCGTTACTGAGCAGGCTGCAAGGAAGATAATACAGGTCGCAAGGGACAAGCTTGAGATGGGGTTTGAAAGCGCAGACGAAGTTCTCAAGAAAAGAGAGCTGATAGAAAGGATAAAAACAGGAAGCGACGCGCTTGACGGGCTTCTTGGAGGAGGGTTTGAGACAGGGGCGATAACAGAGGCGTTCGGTCAGTACGGCTCTGGAAAATGCGTGTCAAAGGAAACGAAGGTTCTCTATTTCAACAGCTCAAAATCGCATCTGCAACCGATAGAGGAAATATACAACAAATATTCTGCAATTAACGGCGAAAAGCCATTTGACAGCGGCTGTGTAGTGGAAGTGCCGCAAGTTGAGGTTCTCGGACTAACTGATAAAGGCATATCCAGAACAAATGCCAGTATAATATACAGAGAAAAAGCGGAAAAGCTCATCCAAATAACTACGAAACGAGGCAGAACAATAAGAATAACTCCAAGTCACAAACTATTAAGTTTTGACAGAGGGCTTGTGTGGAAGCCTTCTGCAACAATGCGGACTGGAGATGTTATGGCTTATCCAAAGGAAATGACCGCCAATGCTGACTGTAGCCTGACAGAAGATGACGCATACTTCCTGGGCCTGTTTGCAGCAGAAGGCACTTCCAATCCCCTCTCAATATCCACGACTTCTGAAAGCATAAGAGACTGGACAGCCAAATACGTCTCAGACAGGTTCGGATATGAAATGACAATAAGAAAGAGGGACGTAAAAGGAAAAATGACTTCGTACATCCTGCTTTTCAGGGAAAGGACAGCCAAATTTCTTGACAAACTAGGCACTACAAAATCAGAGTCCAAATTCGTCCCTGAAGCTTTAATGGGGGCTGATGAAGCAAGAACAGCAGCCTTCCTTGCAGGCTACATGGATGGTGACGGACACTATGCCCCATATGGTGCTGAGGCAACAACAAAAAGCAAGGAACTCTCCAGCGGGCTATCATACCTGTTCGCCAAGCTCGGAATAGCTGTTACAGCGCGGAAGAAGACGCTGAAAGGGGGAACATATAAAGGAAGGGCATATTACAGGCTTCTCATTG
Source organism: Candidatus Woesearchaeota archaeon (assembly GCA_016188205.1). GTDB lineage: Archaea > Nanobdellota > Nanobdellia > Woesearchaeales > UBA10216 > JACPIG01. Next base: position 4,144 of record JACPIG010000118.1, on the reverse strand, counting down.
TTGGTGAAGACAGAACAAAACTGGCAAAAGTGGCTTCAAGGATAAAAACCTTCCAGTATAAGCCAGTGAACAGCAGTTATGGCTATGGGAAACAGTTCACAGACTACCTGAAGAAAGCTTACAGGGAAACCCTCGGAGGAAACCGAGGAAGAACAGGAAAGGCTTTGGGAAGAAAAAACCAAGGCAAAGACATATTTTACTACTATCTTACGAGGTCAAAGCCACCGGCTGATGCAATGAATGAGAAAACCATGGAAAAAGCAAGGCTGGCTTTTTTCAACGGACTCAAAGACTTATTATCTGCAAGAGAGGCGATAAGAAATATTGAGAACCTGACTAAAGAAGAGTTTGTACAGGCAGTAAATTCCCTTCCGTTTGCCTTCAACTCAATAGCGGCAGAGGTTGGCCTGACCAAAGCAGGGATAAGGAACTATATGCAAAGAGGGCGTAACCTGTCAAGAATGGAGGCTGTCAAGAATGCCCTTCTCAGGGAAACAGATAAACGAGCAAAAAAGCTACAAAACGTCCTTAAAACGCTAAAGAATGCAGCATACCTAAATTGGGACGCAATAGAAAAAGTTGAGGAAGTTGATTACAATGACTATGTATACGACTTTGTGGTGCCGGAAGGGCACAGCTTTGTGGGCGGAGAAATGCCAACCATCATGCACAATACGCAACTAGCACACGTGCTCTGCGTAAACCTGCAAAAAGAAAACCCTGACAAAGTAGCTGTATTCATAGACACCGAGTCAACATTCAGGCCTGAAAGGATAAAGCAGTTCATAAAGCCGGGAATGGACGCTGAAAAGGTGATGAAAAACATAAAAGTTGCGCGGGCATTCAACTCTGACCACCAGATGCTGCTTGCAGAGAAGGTGGAAGACCTCATAAAGAAAGGGCTTAACGTAAAGCTCGTGGTTGTTGACTCACTGACAGCACACTTCAGGGCAGAATTTGTAGGGAGAGGGACTTTAGCTGACAGGCAGCAGAAGCTGAACAAGCACATGCACACCCTTATGAAGCTCGCCACAACCTACAACCTGTGCGTATACGTTACAAACCAGGTTATGTCAAAGCCGGACGTCTTCTTCGGCGACCCCACAGAAGCCATAGGAGGCCACATAGTAAGCCACAACAGCACATACAGGATATACTTAAGGCGGGGAAAGAAGGGAAGCAGGGTTGCAAAGATGGTTGACAGCCCAAACCTGCCTGAAGGAGAAGCAATGTTTTACGTTGACGAGGCAGGGATAAGGGATGCCTGAGAAACGGTCTTGCTTACCTTCACAAAGCCGTGATGCTTAAGCCCGTGAAGCGCCTTGACAAAGTGCTCCGCGCCGTAAGAACCGCCCCCAAGCCTGTAAATCCTGTAGACTGAGTTTATATCGCTGCCGGAATTCTGCCTGACAACAGCAGCTATAAGCTCCCTCTCCTTCAGATGCATGGACACCTCTTCTGAGAAGGGCTTTACAAGCCTGTGCCTCAGGATTGAAGGCCCTGAAAGAATCTGCCTGTGCACAGAAGTCTCATCATGAACTTCAACCGTAATACTCTTCTCAAGCTCCTTTTTCCGCTCTGCATTCCTTCCCTCCTCCTCAACATGGAGACGCTCAACCTTAGAATGCCTGTGCATGCCTGTAACAAACAGGGCAAGCCCCAACAAAGCCAAAGCCAGAAGCTCCGGCTTTCCAAAAACATAAGCAAGGATGAACGAGAGAATAAGGACAAAAATGCCTGAACTCATAAGGCTGCTGCCGCTGGCTGAAAGCTCCTTTGCCTCCTGAATCTTGTCATGCAGGTAATACATGTAGCCTATATCAACATCACCCATGCGGCAAATAAGCCGAATTAAATATAAAAATGTTGCCAATTAAACCTGAATAGTGGTAAAACAGAAACATTTAAATAGTAATCAGCAACACAAACGCACAGTTTATACAGTCTTCTGTATAAATAAGATTCATGAAATTATTTGGAGGAAAAGTACATGTACGGAGACAGAGGATTTAGGGAGAAGACTGCTCCAGTAAGGGTTGGAGACGAACTGGAAGTAACAATAGACGCAGTAGGAGAAAAAGGGGACGGGGTAGCGAAAAAGGAAGGATTTGTCCTTTTCGTGCCAAACACAAAGAAAGGCGACAGGGTAAAGATAAGAGTGACAAGAGTCCTCAGAAGCGTAGGGTTTGCAGAAGTCGTCGGAGGAAAAGCAGCAGGAGAAGAGGAGGGGCAACAGGAAGAAGGTACAGAAGGCGACTCAGAGGAAAGCGAGGAGGAAGGCTCTGAAGAAGCTGAGGACGAGGAAAGCGAAGACGAAGAAGACTCGGAAGCAGAAGACACAGAAGACTTCGGAGACGAAGAAAAGTAGGCCCTGCACAAACTTTATATTTCTTGTTTTTATTTTATCTACATGAGACTGTTCATAGCAATAGACCTTCCTGAAGAAGCCAAAAGCGAACTGCGCAAAGCACAGAACCAGCTGCCTGAAGGAAAAGAGGCGAATCTCAGCAAACCAAAGGACTTCCACATAACACTCAAGTTCCTTGGAGAAGCCACGCCACAAAAGGCAGAATGGGTTAAAGAGAAACTCAGGCAGGTTAAATTTCCGGGAAGCAGGACTACTCTCAGCAGCCTGGGCGTTTTCCCCAACGAGAACCGCATAAGGGTGGTGTGGGCAGGCATAAGCCCAGAAGAGGAAGCAGCCAAGCTGCAGAAGGAGATAGACGTTCTCATAGGAAAAGAGTTTCCAGACGACTACAGGTTCAGCAGCCACATAACTCTGGCAAGGGTAAAATATGCTTCTGACAAGAAACAGTTCTTGCAGCAGCTCAAAAGGATAAGAATTGAACCTGTAAAGTTTGCAGTGGACTCGTTCAAGCTCAAGAAAAGCACACTTACAAAAGAAGGAGCGGTTTACGATGATTTGGAGGTTTATTCGCCGCAGTAAACCGGTTCTGATATCAAACCTCTCTAAGAAGGACTTTGAATTTTGAAGTAAATGGTGGTTATTCAAAGTCCTCTATAATGGGAAAGGTTAAACGCAACGCTTATATATATGATAATCTTATCATATGATAAGATGTGCAAGACCTCACAAAAATGACTGCACACATAATATCGAATCCCACGAAAGAAAATGAACGAGCTATCGTATAAGATGTTTTTCAAAGCCATATCAAATAAAACACGCTGTGCCATAATAAAGCTGCTAATGAAACGCCCGGGAAGCGTTACAGAAATCTGCCAAAAATCCGGCTTTGAACAAAGCAGGGTGTCGCACAATTTGAAATGCCTGGAACTGTGCGGGTTTGTGAATGCCAGATATAAAGGCAAAAACAGGTTATATTCCCTGCATCCGGAAATGTCATCAATCCTAAAAGCCATTGATAAACATTTAGTTAAATATAGGAGGCTGTCAGCATGAAAAAAGAAAATAAAACCTTGATTATCATTTTGGCGGGGAAAGAGACTCATGAAGGCATGGGAAGGCTTGCAAACGCATTGGTTATGGCAAAAGAACTGCATGAAGCAGGGCATACAGTAAAAATCGTTTTTGATGGTGCCGGAACTGAATGGGTGCCTGAAATTACCAAAGAAGGCAGTCATTTTTACAAAATATACAACGAATTACAAGACCTTGTTGTAGGCGCCTGCGACTTCTGCGCAAGCGCATTTAAGGCAAAAGAGAACATTAAAGATGTGAAATTATTGTCTGAGGTAATGGGGCATCCGAGCTTTAAAGGATATGTGGAAGAAGGTTATATGATGGTAACGTTTTAAATGTTATAAATCATGAATAGAAAGCAATATATATAAGCCAATGCATAGGTAAAAGCTGCATAAGCGGCGGCAGTCTATGTTTCAAAACAAGGAGGTGGAGCTGAAATGCCGGGAATTTTAGGCGGAATTATTTTTGGGCTAATAGGTGGCTTATTTGGAAGCATTGTTATGGCTATTATAATGATGGCAATGGGAAAGAAAGTCACGCCGCCAGGAATACTGGCGGAAAAGTTCTTTGGGGATGAAGGCAAAAAACCAATGGTACTCATGCCGGTAATGGCTGCATGGGGAGCCATCTTCGGAGCTTTAGTAGCCTCCGGAACACTCGCTGCAGGCTATGTAAGCGGCTTTATAGTTGCAGGGG
>JACPIG010000117.1 GCA_016188205.1 Candidatus Woesearchaeota archaeon | reverse complement strand
TTTCGCAAGCTCTTCAAGGTGTATCTTCTGGGGGTAGCTGAAGTATCCGTATTCAAGCGCGAGGTCAAACGCCTTTTTCTGCTGTGGCGAAAGCTGCGGCATGATTCTGGGGTAAAATACGTCGCGCAGCTTCTCCTCCTGTAGCTTCATGAGTTCTATGTTGCCTATCTGCCTGACGTTGCTGTAGAAGCTGGCGAGCTTTTCCCTGTCCCATGATGCCAAATGCCAGTACTCAAACCCTGCCTCGTGGATTATTGGCTCCACCAGGAACATGTCATGCGAAAAGTAGCTTGACACGTGCTTCCTGTCTTTTGCCGCCTTTGTAAGCGTAATAAGCTGCCCGCTCTCCTCTTCAACTTTTATTACCTGCGGGTCGTTTCTCAGGTCGCTGATAAAGCCGCTTACATCCTCTGTTTTTCCGACAGGAATCAGTAAAGTTGTATAGTACAGGCTGTCGTGCTCTTCGTGCACGCCCAGCACATATGCCAGTACTTTGATGTCTCGCTTCTCCATGTTTGACAGGATGAAGCACTCATGCCATATCCTGAATTTTCCAACCCACATATTAAGCTTATATCAAATTGCAATAATAATTGAACATTGAAGTTGCAATTTGATATTTAGCAAAACACACCAAATGTTCATAAATTAATGTGTTTTGCTATTATAGACCTCCGCTTATTGCTGCTTATTGCATGATGCTGACGAAGAAGCTATGAAGGAACAATGGGCTGCCTTTTCAGGCAGTTGCTGTGGTCGTGAAGGTAGTTAAGAACTGCTTACAAAGTTCAGCTGCAATGTTTTCTTGTTTCATTACGACCACTATGCAACGCGGTAATAAAGAGGAGTATTTAAGTGTTTATATCATTGTTTGCCCAACGTATGTTGGCAGAATGCCAATGTGCTATATTTCAACGCCTTCCCTTACTGCTTCAGAAACAATTGTGATTTTCCTGCTAAGCTTTTTGAATTCTTCGGGCGTATAGCACAGGAAGTCCACTGGGTATTTGAGGTTCCACTTCATGTAAAGGCCTGGCGCCCGTTCCAGAAGCCCTTTGCCTCGGAATCTTTTTGAGACTACAATAAGGTCCACATCGCTCCACCTGTGTGTTTTACCGGTGGCCATTGAGCCGAAGAGGTACATCTTCTCTATATGGTTCTCTCTCTTAAATGCTTTGAGCTTGCCTATAAACCCAGATTTTGTTCTGCCCATTCCAACACCTCTCGGCAATGTTTTAGAAGCTCAACACATTCGCCTTTCCTGTAATTTACTGGGGAGTCAGGGTAACGGGAGGCGATATATGCAGGGGTTAGTTTTGCGCATGCCGCTATAATTCTTGCAGGCGCATCGCTTAATCTGGCCAGTTTTGTCAGGTCATGTATTTTGGGGAATTTGCCAGCCTTTTTTATTAGCAAAGCCTTGAGCACCTTTTCTGCTGCCTGCTGGCACATGAACGCTGCCAGGCGGAATCTGCCTCCCTTGAAGTTGTATTCTGAAGCATCAAGGTCCTCCTGTGCCTGTTGCAACCAGCTCTTGACTTCCTGCTTCATGGGTGGGAGTGCGGCTGCAATGTTTATAAATCTATCGCGGTGCGGGGCTGTCTAAGTTGCGGGCCTTTTCTAATTATTCTATAAATTGTGATTTCCAAAACCAAAAACTATTCCTACTTAATCAGATTATTGCGAATAAGGTGAACATTATGAGCAGTATGAATAAGGGAAAGGTAAGCAGGATAAGGACTGTGTGCGTTAACGACAGGGGTCAGATAGTAATCCCTGAAGATATAAGGAAAGAGGCTGACGTGTCTGAAGCGCTTGATAAGGACAATGACTTGTTCTGGAAAGCAGTTGCCAAAGATTCATTGAAGCGCGCCTGGAGTGAAGAGGATGACGTCTGGGATGAAATTGCGAGGGCTTAATGAAGAAGCATTTGATGCTGTGACAAACGAGGTTTTAAAGCTTGTCAGGCGCGGCAAAGACAGCTAAATTAAACTGGGAAAAAGACGTATTTGTGCTCCTTATAAAATAACATGTAGGTATAATTCTTTATTATGCCGGGAAACTGCTCTTTCATCTCGTTCAGCACTTTTCGCAAGTCATTCAAGGATGGTACCTGGATTTCAATTTCAAGGTCGTAACCTCCCAAAATCTCATTATCATAAACTATGTTCGGATGCTGCCTGAGAAAGGATTTTATCATTTTCTCTTTTTTCTCATCCATGTCTTTCACATTAATGTGGACTTTAAAATACTGGTAACCGAGCTTCTCCAGATCAAACATCGTCCGGTAACCTGCAATTATCTTATTTTTTTCCAGTTCTTTTATTTTTTTAGAAACTGTTTTCGGGGTGATTTTCAGTTTTTTTGCTATTTCGATAACAGGCAGTCTTGAATTCTGGGACAGGAGTTTAAGAATGCCGAGTTCCAGTTCAGCCACGTCCAATTCATCAGGCTGGGTAAAACATACAAACTCTGCCGAATTTTGTTTTGCGCCAATGAAAAATGCCCGGGGATAATAAGCCACACGGGTGTAAATGGTCAGCCAGCGCTTATCAATATAGTTCCTATACCTGCTAAAAAGCTTTTTCCAAAAATCGTTCATCTCTTTAATTGATTTTACGTATGTCGCCAGCCCAATGGAATACTCGCCCTCTATTGACATCAGCCAGATAACCTCTTTTTGCTGCATGAAATAGTCAATCAGCTCCTGCTCCTTTTCAGGTGTTGTGTTTTGCAGCCTTAGGTACAGCCTGAAAGGGATGAACCCGAGCTTGCCATTATCCAAAACAGTATGGAATCCTTTAATGATGCCTGCTTCCTGAAGATTTTTAATCCTGTAAATAACAGCGTCTTTGCTTAGGCCAACCTTCTTTGCAATGCTCTGGAACGACTGCCTGCTATTGACATCCAATTCATAAAGAATTTTACGGTTTTTTAGGTCAATTTTAGCCATTCATACGACATTAAGTACTTTTTCTATATAAAAGTTTCTATTTTGGATTGAAATTCATTAAAAACTTTTATATGCCTGCATCCACTTCTTAACTCCACAATGACAAACACCGATAAGCAAAGGGCGGACATTGAATCAAGGGTGCTGGCATGCTATACTGATGGAGTGCCCGGGTTTTTACAGAGATTAGTTATACGCGTGCATATAGATGAAATTAGAGAAAGAATAAGGAGATCACAAGAGATGTACGATTTCTGTGCTGACAAAGTTGAGTATCAAAAAGAAGCAGGGTTGGATGCCCAAGTTGTTGTTGCGGATAATGGAAGTTCATACTGCTATGGAAAGGTGGTTCTTGAAAAAGAAGTGGCAGCTTGGCCAGATGTTGACGGTTGGTTTAAACCGCCAAAAAGCCGATATTCACGTGGTGCTTTTGGTTATGAAATGGATGGCGGGGAACCTTGGATAGCACACTATCCAAATGGGGCGCGCATAACTATAAGCAAACCAAAAGAGGTCGGTGCAGGTTACATAATTACCGTACGTTCAAATCCTAACTATTTTGCTGATGCCATGACGGTAGCGGTAATGTTAGCTGGAGCCGCACCGATTCCTGGCAGCGCTGGATTTCCTTATAACATTCCTGCCAAAAGTCCTGCCAAAAGCGAAGGATGTGAAGGCTGAGTTCGTAAACCTAAGAACGCAATTTTATGCAGCGGCTTCTGCTGCCTCGTGCGGCGCCGAGTAGTCGTTTGTTGCAGGCTCAGGGCTTCCGTATTCGTTGTGCCCGGCATGGTATTCTGCTGACGTGGCTGACGCAGACTTTGGTGTTGCTGATTCAGGAGAAGCTGCCTCGTTCTGTCCTGGTTCGTGTGGAGCGCTTTCGCTTTCAGGCCGTGACAGAGGCTTGCCTATGCTTTCCCTGTAAGCTGCTGTTGCCTGGGGATGAATGCTGCCTGATCCTCTCCGCATCATTTCGGGCTCGTCAAGCTTTGTGCCCGTGTATATTTCGCTGCCGTTTGCGTCTGGCCTGTGCCTGCCAAGAACCATGTCAAAGTACTTCTTCTTGTTCCGCCATATCCGGGAAGCGACAGACATAGGGCCAACTCCGCTGTGCCCGTGTGCAAATGCCGAGGCTATTCTTGCCAGTTCAAGGTATTTGGATGATTCGTTGCTTCCAAGACCGGCTACTTTGGCGGAATACTTGTTGTATACGAATTCTCTTACTTCGCCCTCTTCCATTTCCGGGTGGCTCAAATGTGTGAGTTCGTGCTCGACAATGTATTCTATGAGCAGTTCTGACTTGCCGTAAAGGTTCAGTTCCTTCATGGTTCTCTGGTAGTTGAACATGCCCTCATAAAAGGTTCCTACTGTGTCTTGTCCTGGAATAGAGAATGCCAGCCCTCCGAGTTCCCCCTGCCTTGCATGCATTGCCGCCAGATTGCCGGGCCTCCTGTACGGGCGCGAAACTCTTCCAGCCAGCGTCTTTGCGCCTTCAAGCAGCCATCTGGGCAGAAAAGCCCTCTTGTAGGCTTGTTCCTGTCCCTGAAGGTTTGTGAGGACATTATAAATCTTGTCTGCGATTGTGTCCTCCCTGTGCGCCTCATAGGTGTCCAGCCAGTTCTCTATTATTTTCAGGGCTGGAAACAGGCTTGTAATCTTGTAATACGTCCTGAAATCAATCTCTCCCCTCCTGAGCTGCTCCGCCCGCTCCTGCATCTCTGCCGCTGCTTTTATTCCAAATGGTTGGTTTTCCTCATCAATTGCAACAGCATAACCTGCGTATGGGCTTGCGGCAGTAAAAGGCGTAAAAGGAACAGTGTTTATCAAGTCCGCCAGCTGCACAGCTCTTCCTTCCTGACTGGCAATCCTTGCGGCAAGCTCTTTTCTTTCTTCCCTTGCGCCAGCCAGGGCTTCTCTGCTTGCCATGGCTTCCTCTACGTCATGCCATAGCCTGCTGTGCCTGCCGGGCGCTTCGCTTTCCACAATATCTGCCAATGCTCTCATTCTTCAAACCCCTACTCTGCCGGCTGCTTTCGCAGCGTAGCTGCTAAAATGTATAGAAGCACTTCTTTTTTTGGATTGAAAACTATGCAGATGCCTATCCGCCTGGTTTCGCCTCTTCGGCAGGTCTTGCCTTGTAGCCCCTCTTGCTCATGTCACCCTTAGTGTGATAGGTTGCCAAGTCTTGGACCATTTGGTCAACAGACCTTGTAACGAGCGTCTTTTCATGCTCATCGTGGATAAGTCCTGCTTTTTCAAATATTGGCTCCAAGTGTTTCGCAAGGCTTGCTCTGTCGTAAACATTGAAAATTTTCCCATACGCTTCACTCTCCATATGCTGCGCATAGAGCTGGACAGTATTACCTTGAAGCTGCCTAAGGTGTGCTTCAAGTTTTGCCCGTGACTTGCCCCTCCACTTTTTTAGTTGGTTAGCGTCCAATGGATTTAGTGCGCCCTGTTCTGTCCGGTGGTAATTTGAAAAGAATTCCCCTTTAAGCTTCCTTATTTCTTCTGGAGATGCGCCTTTTGCTTTTGCATACTCTATCGCTTCCTTAAACTTACTGCCATTCAGTGCTTTTTCAATAAAAGTGTCAACATAACTTTCTATGACAGATGCAACGTCATCCTCTGTTCCAAGTTTGTCGCTTGGTCCGGGGGCCTTTTCTTTCAGGACATTTGCGGCAGAAATATAAGCTTCCTGAGCGACATCATGTGCGTGATTTGCAAAGCTCAGTGGTATGTCGCCTCCATTGTGCGTGAAGAACTTCGCAAAAGCATCTACTCTTGTTTCGAAGTCCTCTCCTTCCAATGATTGATAATGTTTAATAACAGCCTGAGGCCCTTCTTTTAATATTTCAGCGAGTGTCTTTGATTTTTTATCAGCCATTTTTATTCACCTTCCCTTTTTAGTTATTGAATCCTGCTTGTGATTGGCTATTTTATATATTTTGCCTATTTTGCATCGTTACAGCCTCTTTCTGCTGCATGGCTTGTGTCTGTACTTGCATCCTTGCCATGAGCTTCGCGTACAGTGCCTTTACCTCTTCTATTTTGCTTCTCAGGTCAACATTCATTATTCCTTCGTTCTGCTCTGCCATTGCCGTCATGCTGAGCTTTTTGACAAGGGACTGAAGATAAACGATGCTTTCCTCAAGAGCCTCTGTGTCCTTTTCATACATGCCTTTTTCCGTGCAGCGCTTTACGTCGTCTATTGATTTCTGCTCATGGTCCTGCAGCCTGTATGGCTCTTTTCCATAGCGCTGCTTCACTTCCTCAACAGGGTAGCCCTCAAAGGAATAAGAGCTTTGCTGTTCAGGCACCCCCTGCATACCCGGCATTGCCATAACGCCTCTTTTTGCAGGCAAGTATATAAATCTTTCTATTTTTACCACTAAAGCATGGTAATAGACTGCCATTTCAAACGGTAAATATTTAAAGTAAAGCAGCATTGACTAATGCTGCAGGCAAAATGGGCAGAATGACTGTAAAGGTGGATGACAAAGTTGAAGCCAAATTCAGGAGTGCGGCTGCTGAGAAATTTAAGAGCAGGAAGGGCTATCTCAAAGCTGCAATGGCAGAAGCCGTGAACAACTGGCTTGAGGAGAAAGGGCGGAAATAGGCCATACAAACATTTAAATACAAACCTAATTAACTGCCTTAAAGTTTTAGTTCTCAAAATGGCTAAGAAAAAGAAAGCAGGGCAGGAAGCGCAGAAAAAAGGCAGCATAAGCAGCAGCTATGGCATCCGTCCACAGCAGCCCTCGCTGCAGCAGGAGAAAAAGGGCGAGGAGGAAAAAAAAGATGAGCAGAAAACGGGCGGGGAAGACGCAAAAAAGGAAAGCAAGGCGCCTTCATGGGAGCAGGAGCTTGAAAAGCTTGGTGTGAAGCTGCCAAAGGAGACGCAGAAGAAGCTCAAGGAGATAAAGGCAAAGCTTGACATCTTCAAGGACAGCATTCTGAAGAAGTTTGACAAATACATCATTGCTGTCGCATTGCTTCCTCCACCTTATGCCCAGTATGGGCAGGCGCCTGGAAACATTCCAATGATGCCGGTTCAGGGCTCTGTGCCTGGCATGCCTGGGCAGCAGCCGATAATGCCTGTGCAGATGCCACAGCCGCAGCAGATGCCTCCGATGCAAATGCCACAGGTGCCTGTGGGTATGCCTGCCGTAACGCAGCAAATGCAGCAGTTGCAGTCTATGCAGCCTGTTCCGGCGATGGCGCAGCAGCAAAGGCCGGTAGTCGCTTCAAGTCTTCAGCAGCCGCAGCTCGCGCAGCCTCTTGCACAGCAGCCGCAACAGGAACAGATTAACGTACTTGTGCTTGTTGACGATTCTGACAGCAGGAAGATGCCCAAGGAGGAGCTGAGGACAAAGCTTGTCACGATTATCCAGAGCATTGCCGCAGAGACTGACAGCAGGATGGTTGTGCAGACGTACATTCTCTCAGAAATCTGGCAGAACTGCTACGATGCCAAGTACGAGCTCCTGCAGCTGATATCAACAGCAGCCCCTGTTTATGACACAGGAATGCTCGCCGCGATTAAGATTGCCGAAATCCACAAGACAATGGTCCTGAAGAAGTTTGAGCGCTACATAGTGAGCTATGTCCTTGCGGGCTCGCTGATACAGGGCAAGGCGACAGAGAAGAGCGATGTTGACGTCTTCATAGTGATTGACGACACTGATGTCAAGAGGATGACGCGGGCTGAGCTTAAGGACAAGCTGAGGGCGATAATAATAGGGATGTCAATTGAGGTTGGAGACCTTACAGGGATAAGGAACAAGCTTAACGTGCAGGTCTACATCCTTACAGAGTTCTGGGACTCAATAAGGGAGGCAAACCCCATAATATTCACTTTCCTTCGCGATGGCGTGCCTTTTTACGACAGGGGAATATTTATGCCGTGGAAGCAGCTTCTGCAGATGGGCAGGATTAAGCCGAGCACAGAAGCAATAGACATGTACATGAGCACAGGCGACCAGATTCTTAAGAGGGTGGCATTCAAGCTGAAGGAGATAGGCATGGAGGACACGTTCTGGGCAATCCTTACGCCTTCGCAGGCAGCGCTTATGCTTTACGGTGTGCCGCCGCCAACTCCGAAAGAAACTCCTGAAGTCATGCGGGAGATTTTTGTCAAGAAACTCGGGCTGCTGGAAGAGGACTACATAAAGATTCTTGAGCGCAACATACAGGTAAGGAAGGACCTGGAGCACGGCGACAGGAAAGAGCTGTCAGGCAAGGAAGTTGACGAGCTGATGAAGGATGCTGACAGCTACTTGAAGAGAATCAACAAGCTTTTTGAGTCAATACAGAAGCTGAAGGAAGAGGAAGGGATGATTCATGTGTATGACAGCGTCGTGACAATGATTCGCGACGTGCTGAAGCTGGAAGGCATAGAAAGGGTTGATGACCTTGAGATTGTCAAGATTTTTGAGGACGAGCTCATAAGCCAGGGCAAGATTCCGGCAAAGTTCCTGAGAATACTCAACACAATAATTGCTGCAAAGAAGGACTATGACGAGAAGAAGCTGACAAAGGCAGAGGTTGAGAAGGTTAAGAAGGATTCTGAGGTATTCATAAGGTTCCTTGTTGAGTACATTCAGAGGAAGCGCGGCAGGGAGCTGGAAAGGGCAAAGATAAGGGTGAAGCACGGCAGCCGCTTTGGGGAAGTGCTGCTGCTTGACAAAGAAGCCTTCATAATCCACGACATTGACCATGAGGAAAAGGAGATTTCAAAGGCAGAAATCAACGAGCACGGAGGGCTTTCAAAGGTGAGGCGCTCATCACTTGAGGAGCTTGAAAAAGCCCTTGCAACCGCAGTCATTCCTCCCAAGGTCTTCATAAAGGAGAAAATCTTTGAGGACCTCAAGGAAGTCTTCGGGAAGGATGTGGAGATACTGGTTAATTACTGACGCAGGCGATAAATTTATATAAAACCGCGCTAATACGGACTATATGAACACAGAACAGCAAATACTAAAAAAGCTGGAAAGCATAGAAAAGGAAGTAATAGAAATAAGGGAACATATGGTTGACGCGGATACAATTCTGACAGGAGATGAAAGGAGGCTTCTTGACGAAAGCATTATACACGAAAAAGAAGGGAAGCTTGCTTCTTTAGAGGAGCTGAAGAATGTTCGAAATAAGTCTGGATAAGCAGCCGGAAAAATTTCTCAGGGATTGCGAGAAAATACTAATTGGGAAATACAGCACATCTTTTTCGGCATGCTTCAGGTCATCTTCAAAAGCATTCCTATGGAAATCCAGATAATTTCCTTTCTCTGTTGCAGGCAGATCAGCCCAAAGACTTCGCTGATTTTCTCCATCGCCAGTTAGCATAATAATCCACCTTAGTGTATTTAATTGATGCTTATTTATACATTTTTCCACTTTAGTGCAATATAAATAACACTCAAGTGTAAATGGCAGTGCATTTATTAATGCGAGGTTTGAATAAGCAGCCTATGGATTGGAAAGCTGAGAATTATCTTCTCTTACTATTGAAGCATCACAAAATCTTTAGCATCACACTTTCCCATACCACTATACAAAACAGAAATCTTTATAAATACGATTCACAAAGGTTAGTGCATGGCTGGCAACGAGTCCTTCTTCCAGAAGCTTCTTGATAAGCCTGCAAAGGCTGAGACTGGCATTCACGAGCTTAAGGATTACTCTGAGGGCTCGCCAGACTCGCTGAGCGATTGGGAGAAGCGCCCGTGGGAGGAGCTGGGGGTTGGTGATTTCCACCCTTTTGCCGTCATCAAGTTCAAGGGCGTTTTTGACCTTCAGCGGCTCTACAAGATGATGGTTATGTGGCTGAAGAAGAGGAAGTATGAGTTCCACGAGACGCTTTACAGGTTCAAGCCTCCTGAGCTTATACTGAACTGGAGGGCTGAAAGAAAAACAACCCCTTTTGTCAAGGACGTAATCACGGTAAACATTGACGTGCGCGGCTTTGAGGACGTGGAAACCATTGTTGGCGGCGTGAAGAGGAAGCTGACCAAGGGGCGATTGACTTTGAACCTCAACTTCGGCCTGGAAACAGGGTATGCGGACATAACAGGGCAGAAAAGGTGGAACAGCGGTATTGAAAGGCGCCTGAGGAAGTTCC
>JACPIG010000110.1 GCA_016188205.1 Candidatus Woesearchaeota archaeon | reverse complement strand
ATAAGGCGGTTTCTCGGTCACGCCATCAAAGAATAAATAACAAAATAAGGTACAAAGAACACCGCAGTCGCAACCGCAATTATCAGCACTGCCTTCCACGCTTTTATCCTGTAAACGTTCCTGATGATGAAGTATTCAGCTGCAAGGCTCCATGCGCTGATAACAAGGCCGGCTATTCCATATGGCAGGAAGATGTCAAGCACAACGGCATAGCTTATTATTGCCGCAAGCCCTGAAGCCCTGAAGTATGCGGCGTACCCCTTTTTGTGCCCTGTCAGCCCCGTCAGCCTTGTCAGCGCGTACACGGCAGCATAGTATGCAGCCACTGACGCAGCCACAGCTATTGTCAGGTTTACAAGCCCGTCCTCGTTAAGCTGGCTGAGGTATGCCTCTGTCAGGAGTATGATGAGCGAGCTTGTTATGAGGAAGAATATTGCAGAGCCAAGTGTTCTTCTGTCCCTGATGACTGAGTTGAGGGCTTTCTTGTCCAGCTTCAGTATTCCGATTCCTTGCTTTGCATGGTTTAGAAGCATTAAGCTTGGTTTTGCCATTTTATGCCTTTTTTATAGAGGACTTTGAATAACCCCAATTTACTTCAAAATTCAAAGTCCTTCTTAGAGAGGTTTGATATATTTTAGTGGGTTATTCAAACCTCTCTATATCCTGACCTTCACAGGGTGCCTTGCCCCGCATGCCGAGCATTTGAGGAACAGGAACTTGTCTTCCCTGACGAGCTTTGTGTCAGGCTTCTTGCATTCGCTGCATAGCACGAACTCTTTTGCATATTGCTGGAGCTTCTCGTTTATTCTTGATGCGGATACCTTTGTTCCTATTATCACAGCCGCCTTTTTCAGCTCTCCGGGTGTTGCCAGCTCCTTGAGGACGTATTTCAGCAGGTGTTCCGGCTCCCTTCTCATTGTGTCTGCTATCTGGTAGAAGTTGCTTATTATGGTCCTGTTGCCCTGTATGTGCCCCTTTGCCTTGGGCATTTCAAACCTTGCTGTTTCAAGCGCGCTTTCAGGGAGCTTGCTCTTTGCCCTTTCCAGAAGCTTTTCGTATTGCATCATTCTGTTTTTGTTCTTGCGTGTTCTCAGGATAAGTGCTGTGGTTTTATAAATCTATTCCATAACCTTCAGTTTTCCCGGCCTTACTTCAAACACCTCTCCCACTTCTATGAGCCCTCTTATTATTGTTTCAGGGTTTGGAAGGTTGCTTTTCCTTATTATCTCCTCTTCATCAGCTCCGTTGCCGCTGCTTGCCTCGTCCAGTTCCTTTATCATGCTTCTGAGCATCATTGCCTTCGTATCTGCTTCTTCCACTACCATTTCCTCGGCGCCTTCATATTCTTCTTTTGCCTGTGCAGGGGCTTTTTTGTAAAGGAGCGATTCTTTTTCAAGTTCTAGTTTTCTCAGTGCAATTGCTCTTGTGTCAGCCTTTTTTTCTGTTTCTGCAGACACATACCTGTTGCCTCCGTAAACCCGTATCCTTCCGGTTATGATTATTGTGTCCCCGACTTGCGGAAGGCTTGTTGATGCCTGCTGTTCAAAAAACATTGCCTTTATTGTTCCTGTTCCATCATCTAAAAGGCAGCTTTTCTCTTCCGGGCTTGCTGCAACAACAGTCGCCGCCAGGTTTATTCTGCCGGCAGCTTTGCCTCTCAGGAGTATCTGGCTCGTCTGAAATTCTTCGTTTTGCTGCTCTTCGCCCTCCAGCAGGTCGCGTATTGCAGCCTTGTATGCGGTTTGTCTTTTCATTTTTATTTATATCATTTTTAGTTACATTCTTGACACAAACCCTGACCTTGGCTCGTATATGTCTCCTGAAAGCTTTAAGCGCTGCACAACCTCTTCTGCGTCATGCTCGCTTATGCCTTTGTCAAGCGCTGCCTTTATTATGTCAACTATTGGTATTGCTTTCCCAATCTTGCCTTCCATCTCCGTTATTATGGATTTTATCGCGTATATTCTGTCTCTTTGGGAAGCAGGTATGCCTGTTGATATGCGGTCTATGTCTATTCTTCCTGTTTCCTTGTCAAGACCTACCTGCACGAGGCAATATGAGAGCAGGTCTATGGCTCTTCTCGCGTCTTTTCTCGTGACTGTTCCTGACAGGCGGACTCTTGCCGAAGCCTCAGCCATCCTCACCAGGGCTTCCAGCTGCCTTGCAGATATTGGTATCGCCTTTACTACCCTTTCATCTGTTGCGCCAAGGCCGCGCATCTGCACATAGAAGTCCTTTATTTCGTTAAGGGCTCCGTCTGTAAGCTCAGGGTTTATTCTCTGCCTTGCGTATGCAAAGTATTTTTTTAGAAGAGCCGTTGGTATTTCCATCTCCAGCATTTCTGGCGCTTGGTGGAGCGCGAGTATGTGCTTTGCCATTTTTTCGTCTTTGACAGGTTCTGGGACGTCCTTGACAGGGAATATGAGGTCAAACCTGTTTATAAGAGTTGGAGGAAGGTCAAGCTGCTCTGACAGTATTCCGTAGGGGTCAAACCTTCCGAGTTTCGGGTTTGCTGCAGAAAGCACCGTTGTTCTTGTGAGCAGGGTTGCCTGTATGTTGGCTTTGGAAATTGATAGTGTATTGTGAAGGACCAGCCCTTCGCTTATGAATGTCTTTGTCGGCTCCACAGTGACGTCATAAACCCATTTCTCTCCTTTGTTTTCAATTATTCTGACGCCCTTGACAGTTACAAGTCTTAATTCGCTTTCAAGAATGCTGAGAATCTTATTCAGCTCGCTCTCTACCGCTGTTAGTTTTGTCATGGCAATGGTTTTTGTTTTTTCCAGAACAACAGCATGCATAGGCAGGCTGGTTTTTGCTTCTATGTAATACAGAATGCTTGGGGATGTGTTTGATTCCTTTGCAATTTCGGCAACAGGGATTGACAGGGACTTTCTAATTGATTTTGAGGAAGAGCCTTCAATGGCCTTCTGGCACTGGCGGAGCTTGGTTTTTACCCTTTCCAGCTGGCCGAGCGCAATTTGCGTGTTTGAATTTTGACCCTTTTTTATTATCGTGCTGAAGTAACCTGTGCTCAGTCTGAGGCGTTTCAATAACCCGTCAATTCTTTTCACAATAGCTGTCGGCACAGGGTCGCGATAATTGGCTTTTCTTTCGCTTCTCATTTCAAAAAATTCCAGCCTGCCAAGCCTTAAATCGTCTTTCGTCACTATTCCTTTTTTGAAAAGTTTGATGCTTTTAGTGGACGAAACAACCACCTTATAGTACTCTGTTTGGTTTCTCTTGTCAGTCGCTATGTAGCTCCATATATTCGCGCTTAAAAGCAAATCCTGAAGATCCCTTGCCATGCCGTATGACGAGGTTATATACCCGAATCTTTCTGAATCTACGAATCCGTCGCCCTTAAAGTACGCCCTCAGGAATTCCCTTTTCGACTCAGCAGAGGATATCTTCACCTTGTTTGGAACCCTTTTCTCCCTTGACTTTACCATGAGTTCAGGAAACTCTCTTCCAAATTGCCTGTAAATCTCGTTGGATGATATTCTTGCAGTCATTAATTCTTTGCGCCTTCCCTTTTTTTGTATGTTGACATTAACCTTCACACCAAACGCTTCCCCAAAGAGAGCCACGCACTCATCAATTATTTTTTTGTCTGTGTTGCTCACCCCTATCTCTGCATAGCCGTGCTTTTTGTTCATGTAAGTGTATCCTTCGCTTGCTATGTATCCGAGCAGCCTGCTCAATTTTGGTGAAAGGTGTGCGCTGGCCTTTACAGGCAATTTTCTTGGAGCATATGAGATGTCATTGACCTTGATGTCTTCTGCAGGGATTTCTGAAGGCTTCCCCCGGAATACAAAAATCGGGTGTTCAGGAGTTACAGCAATCTTTCTGCCGTTGCTGAATTCTATTTCAACAAAGTATTCTGGAGCAATGTGGCGGGATACTCTGTTTACTCTTGTAGTAAAAATCTTCTTGAAGTCAGTTGTCAGGACTTCAATGCAATCTACAGGCAGTATTTCACAGTTTATGCCGTGGATTTTTTTGTCTGGATTTTTCTCAAACAACTCATCAACAAGCACCCCTATTTTTTGTGTTGACCCATCACTTAACATTATTTCTGTATCCTGGTGATAGCTTTGCTGCTCCATCGACTCGTGCAGGGCGTCCCTGTCGTCGTCGCCCATTTTGTCCAGCTCATCAATTGCACACAAGCCATTGTTCGCAAGCACGAGCGCTCCTGCCTCCAGGCTCCATCCTCCGAGAAGCTCGTCCCTTACAACCGCGGCGGTTATTCCTGCCCCGCTCACGCCTTTTCCGCTTACATATCTTCCTTTAGGGGCTATTGTGCTGACTCTTTTGAGGAGCTGCGATTTTCCTGAATTGTGGCACACTATCCCGTTGGCTACAAATCTGTGGCTTTTTGGAACTTCGAAGTCAAACACGTCAATAACACCTGCCGGCATTATCTGCGCAACTCTTTCGTACCTTTGCAGCCCCTTTCTCCGATGTTCTGTTCTGGGTTTTAGTGAGATTATCACGTCTGCCATCCGCCCTATTTTCTTTTCTGATTGGAAGCCTATGCATTTTGAAAACATGGCTATGTCGTGCGCCCTTCTGATGCACAGGTTGTCTTGTATTATCCTTGCCTGTATTCCAAAGTATAGCAGCAGTAGCTGCACATCCTTCAGCAGCTGTTCGCTTTTGGACTTTAGCTGCACAGATGTTCTTCCCCGGCCATTTCCAAAGACCGTGCCATCAGCTTCAAAGAGCCAGCTTAAGAATGTCGCAACAACTCTTTTTGGGCTTTCAAAAATTGCCTGGGGCACGACTTTCTCTTTCAGGAAAGACATGTTCATTGAGGCTTGCCTGCTGCTTACTTCAAGCAGGTGTAATGGCTGTGTTGAAATTATCTGTCGCAGACCGCTTATTCCATCTGTGATGAATTTTTCAGCCCTTGGCATTGTTGTTATAATTACTGGCTCAATGTTAAACGTTCTGAGCCAGTGTGCGGACAATTTGCCAATCAGGTCATTCTCTTCGTTATTTACATAACAGGTTATTCTGTACCCATTTGGATGGACGTTTCCATCGCCTATTATGTAGCCGCAGAGCCCTGCAAGTTCTGGAGTGAAATATTCTGGAATTGCAACGTTGTCTTTTAAATGTCCTGATTTCTTTGGTGCCGCTGTAAAATTGGTTGGCCTGAGCTTTTTTATTGTGTTTGGTATTGAGGGCATTACTCTTATCTTTTCTCCAATCACGAGCTTGTCAGCGCGTTTCCACCCTTTTTTTGTCAGGAAGGGCTGGTTGTAAGTTGACGTAACGCTTTTCCCGGTCTCAGTCATTACAGAAATGACTGGCTGGTTTTTGTATATGTGAAATCTCGTCGCAAAATCGTACGGCTTTTCGCTTGAGTCCCTGCGTATTTGGCTCACAATTTCCCTTATTTCCTGCAGGTGGCTTGTGCCAAGTCCCTTTATTGGCACCATTCCCTTATAGTACATCGAAACTCTCGAATCCCCGGCAATGCAGCCCGGATCTCCAACCAGCAGCACGTGGATATCGCCCCTTGTTGTGACTCCGTCTTTCCTTTTTTTCTGAACGCCGCCCAGGAGCTGCAGCACAAGTGCCTCTTTTATTCTTTCGTATCCGTATATTGATGGCGCGATTGAGCCTATGAGCTTTTCGTATACTCTTATGTCCTGGGACAGCTCAATGATTTTCTGCTCCTCTTCCTTGCTTATGTCTATGTTGTAAAAGTTTTCCTCTGAGGCTTCTACGTTGTTTGCCTCCAGCATGAGCTCAAACCTTGTTCCTTTGCCGCCTGTTCTGAGAATTATGGGGACTTCGTTTAGGATTCCGAAAACCTTTACTTTGCTGCCTGGGTTTGTCCTTTTTTCGCTTATTGGGCTCACAAGGTCTTCTTTGAGGAACACGTTTATGCGCTTTGGCTGCTCGCCGCCTTCAAGGCTTTCCGGGATTTCTTCAAGAACGAGCCCTTGCGCATCTACAAGCTCTTTGCTTACAAGGAGGAATTTCCCCTTTCTTCCGCAGCTGCACTTGCTTGGCTCTTTCAGGCTCTGGTCAAGCTGCAGTATGAGCATTATCTGCCCGCAGCTTGGGCACTCAAATTTTGACGATACAACCTGCGGCCTTACGTCAGTCTTCTTCCTTACAAGCCCTTCTACGTAAAGCAGCTTTCCTATGTGGCTGCTCCTTATCTCGCTTATCATT
>JACPIG010000113.1 GCA_016188205.1 Candidatus Woesearchaeota archaeon | reverse complement strand
CGCAGCCAGACGCGACCTCCACAAAGAACTGGTTTCCGTTTGGAATCCTTATAACCGCCTGCTGGCCGTAAAGTTCCCTTACCTCACACACCATAAGAGGGCTTTTCCTAAACCGCTCAATCTCTGCCTTGAGCTGCGCGACAGTTTCCTTAAGCAGCAGGCTTTCCTCGCCAAACCTGCCTGTATCGGCGGTGTAGCCGTATACGATGTCGCTGAGCTTTTCCCTGTCAACCTTTTCTGTCTTGATTTTTATCACTCTTTGTCACGTTTACTTTTCTTACAAGCAGCTGAGGCACGGTTATGTGGCTTTCAAGCTCCCAGCTCATAATCTCCCTGCTTTCGGAGCCGACAGCATCAACGCGCTTAAGCATTCCAAGCAGGTTGTCGCTTATCCTCAGCCCCTTCACAGGGCGCTTTACCTTCCCGCGCTCAACCAAAAACATACCATCCCTTGGTATTGTTGAGAAGTCGCCTGTCGCGTGATTCGTGAAGCGGGTATACCACACATTTGTAACAAGCAACCCCTTTTTTATTTTTGAAAGCATGGCTTCTTTATTAAGATTTCCTTTTTCAACAACGGGATTAATCGCTTTCGGCGATATGAGCCCTGCATTTGCGGTTGTTCCTGTCCTGTATCTTGCAGCTGTGGACGTGTTGTGGAGATAAGTTTTAAGCTTCCCTTCCTTTATTATCTCGTTTCTCTGCGTTGGAACGCCCTCGTCATCAAACACGCGCGAGCCTATGCCCCAGTCAATTGTTGCGTCGTCAACAAGGGTTAATGACCTGCTGGCAACACCCTTGCCGAGCTTGTTGCCAAGGAATGAAAGCCCTGACTCAACATAGAAGACTGATGCAGAGCTTGCCACGTGCTCCATCAGGTTTGCCGCAGGCAGGAAATCAAGAAGCACGTCATACGTTCCCTGGCTGGCTGAAACAGCCTGCCTTGCATCAACAGCTGTTTTGGCAGCCATGGCAGCTGCTTTGTCACAGCCAAGCCCTGCCACTTTCCTTGCAGCAATGACTTCGTGACCTGAGCCTCCGCCTTCTGCCATTGCCCTTATGGAGAAATAAGCTTTCGCTGAAATGTCATTTCCTTCCACACTGTTTGAAGTAGCAAGGTACAGTCTGCTTGCAGAAGTCTCAAAAACCCCTGAAGCCCTTTTTGCGCCGCATTCAAGCGCGGCATTAATTGAAGCGTGAACCTTGTCAGCCATATCAATATCAACAAGCTTTTTGTCAAACGCCTGAACCTTTTTGTACGTGAAAGGGCCTTTTGCAATCCCCCTGTAAGCAGTATTTTTGCTGACAGAGCCGGAAAAGCTGATTAGTTTTTTCACAGCCGCATCAGCAGATTTCCTGCCTGCGGAAATAGTCGTGGACACAATCCTGCCCTTAATCGCGGCAAATACGAAAACGCTTTCAGTAAGCCAGCGCTGGGTTGTGCTGACCTTATTATTGGAGAACTTTACCTGAGCCTTTTCCCTCTTCTCAGCAGCCACAATAACGTCCTCAGCCCTCCCTTTGAGTTTCCTGAGCAGGTAACAGGCAATTTCCTCTCCAGAAGCTTTTTCCCCAGTCATCTCATCGCCACCCCCCTGATTCTCATGGATGGCCCGCCAAACGAAACAGGGATTGCCTGCATAGGCTCCCCTTTCCCGCAGCTGCCTGCATGATGCTCAACATTATTTGCAACAGCATCAATTGCCCTGTACAGGGCGAAAGTCGTTATTTCCAGAGTTGGCCTAATAACGGGGCTTGCAATCCTGCCGTTTTTTATAAGATAAGCATCTGCGCCCACATACTTCTGGTTAACGCGCCGGTCATCAATGTTCCACTCACTAAACGTTTTCATGTAAACGCCTTTTTTGACGCCCTCTATAAGCTCTTCCTCGCTGCAATCCCCTGGCTCAATAACCGTGTTTGACATCCTGACTATTGCCTCACGGTCGTAAGCGCTCGCCCTCGCAGATGCATTGCTCACTGTTTTCATGGCAGCTGCTGTCTCGCGGCAATGAAGCAGCCCGGAAATCCTGCCTTCCTTCATCAGATACTTCCTTGATGCCTTTATGCCCTCGTCATCATACAGATAAAAGCCAAAGCTGTTGGGAATTGTCGGGTCGTCAGTGATGTTTACTGCCCTGCTTCCAAGCTGCATGCCAACGCTCTTTGTTGAGATGAATGACTCCCCTGCCTGCGCCGCTTCCCTTCCAAGAATCCTGTCAGCCTCATAAGGATGCCCGCCACTCTCATGAACAATTATGCCTGTAATCTGCGGCGCAACAACAACATCAGTGCTTCCCTTTGGCTGCTTCACGCCCTTATCCATGTTTTTTTTCAGGGCAATAACCTCTTCGGAAAGAACTTCAGGCAGACCGAACTCTTTTAGAGCTTCAAAACCTGCGGTTTTCCCATACTGCCAGTACCTCTGGCT
>JACPIG010000108.1 GCA_016188205.1 Candidatus Woesearchaeota archaeon | reverse complement strand
GGTCAAGAGCGAACGCATGGGCAAGGCTCCAAGCAGAGTATTTCCTGTTGTTCTCCCTGATAAGCTCATCCCTTATCGCCTTGCCGACAAACGAGAATGTGGGCTCGGCAGAAAGAACTGCGCCGTAGCTTTCCAACTCCTCCGGCTCTGGAAGCTCGGAACCATCACGCAGGTCAAGGACTTTCATGCCCTGCGCTTCAGCCCACTCACCCAAAGCGTCTATGATGACGCCTTTTCCCGAGCCATCAAGCCCGTCAGCAACAACAAGCCTGCCTTTCATAACCCACCCCCCTGGCGCTGATTTACTGCTATGAAGTATTTAAATGTTGTTTTAAACTATGCCGCAGCGCCGTTTCCAAACCAAAAATTTATATACTAAATGGGATAAAAGCAGATTATCCTTCAAAAAAAGGAAAAAAAATCTGAGGTGGACAGAATGGTTGATGGAAGGTGCATGAAATGCAAGACAAACAGGGAGATGAAGGACGCTAAGGAAGTCGTTATGAAGAACAAGATGAAGGCAATGAAGGGAACCTGCACAAAGTGCGGCACAAAGATGTTCAAGATTACTGGCAAAGCATAGGCTTTGCCATTTTTGCCCTTTTCTTTCACAAAGCATTTAAACATGTAAAGCTGATTCTGCGCCATGAAGCTCATATTCCAGCTCTCAGGCGAGAATCTGCCATTGGCTGCTGCAGAAGCTGCTGCGGTTGCAGGTCTCAGGAAATACAAAGTTGAAGGCAGGCTGCTTGTTGTAAACGTGGCAGGAGAGGCAGGCGCAAAAGCCATTAGAGAAGCTGCAAAGCGGCTTGCATACACAAGCTCCATCCACAGGGTTCTTTTCACGGCAAACAAGAAGACACTGGATGCAAAGATAGCTGGCTATAAGTGGAATACTGTCTATAAGGAAAGCTTCGCGGTCAGGATAAGCAGCCACATAGCCAAAGAAGGCAGCCACAGCGCAAAGGAAGCCGTGTTTAGCGAAAAAGACCTCGCGGCAATAATATGGAAAAAGCTGAAAAAGCCGGTTGTAAACCTTGAATCGCCAAAAACAGCCATAGAAATAATAATAACTCCCAAAACCGTTTACTGCTGCCTGCTGCTGCACAAATTGAAGCATGATTTTGAGCAGAGAAAGCCGCACTTAAGGCCCGGCTTCAGCCCTGTCTCGCTGCACCCAAAGCTCGCAAGGGCAATAGTAAACCTCACAGGCATAAAAAAAGGCGCCTTATGCGACCCGTTCTGCGGAACAGGAGGGCTGCTGATAGAAGCAGGGCTTATGGGATTCAAGCCGGTTGGATACGACATAGACGACGAGATGCTTGACAAAGCCAAAGCCAACATGCTGCACTGCGGAATAGAAAACTTCGTTCTTTCAATGCATGACGCAACCCTGATTAAGCACAAATACGACTATGTAGCCACAGACCTGCCATACGGAAGAAGCTCCAAAGCCACAGAAGAACTCAACAGCTTGTATTTGAGCTTCCTCCAAAACCTCAAAAGAATGCTGAAAAAAAGGGCAGCAGTTGTGTTTCCTGACACGGCACCATACACGGCGCTCATCAAAAAAGCAGGGCTCAAACTTGCCGGGGAACACACGCATTACATTCACAAGACGCTAAGCAAGAAAATAGTTGTTTTAGAATGAGCCTCCAAGAGCAGAAGCGGAAACTCGCAGAATACTGGCAGGAAACAGGGCTTGTCACAGACAAGAAGGCAATAAAGGCATTCATGGGCGTGCCCAGGGAAATGTTTGTGCCTGAGCATTACAGGGCAGAGTCTTATGGCGACTATCCGTTGCCGCTGCCTTCAGGACAGACCATCTCACAGCCCACAACAGTCATGATAATAACACAGGCGCTTGAGCTTCACACAGGGCAGAAAGTTCTGGAAGTCGGCGCAGGCTCAGGATACCAAGCAGCCATCATCGCAGAAATGGTGGGAAGCAAAGGAACGGTTTATGCAACAGAAATAATACCGGAACTGGCAGCCCTTGCAGGGCAAAACCTCAAAATGGCAGGCATAAAAAATGTCAAAGTCATGTGCATGGACGGAAGCAGGGGATACGAAAAAGCAGCCCCTTATGACAGGATAGTTGTGTCTGCGGCATGCAGCGAGATTCCAAAGCCCCTTGCTGAGCAGCTAAAGGAAGAAGGAATAATAGTCGCGCCAGTCGGAAACAGCTGGCAGGGGCAGCAGCTGATAAAGGCAAGAAAGAAAAACGGCAGGCTGGAGACTGAGAACCTGGGCGACTTCGTGTTCGTGCCGTTGAAAGGCAAGCATGGGCTGGATTAACACTTCCAGCTGAATTAAAGCCATGGATAACTTTTTATAAAACAGGTTTCCTGTTACAACTATGGCAATCATAGAGTATCATAAAGGCTGCAACGCATATCCACCTGGCTGTTTTGGCCCTGATGATAATTTTTATACTGTTTTCGGAACCGAGCTAAGGTTTCTGACCGGTCACATCATTACTGCCTTAATTTTGGGAATTGCATTGTTCGGCGTCCTGTTCTTTCTTAATAAAAAAGGAATTCTGCGCGTTCCAATTTACCTCGCGCTTATGGCTTCTGTCGCTGCCGCCACATTATCCTTTTTTGCATTGGCATATTTTTTCCCGGCAAGGGTTTTATACTAGTTTAATGCAAAATCATTAAATAACTCAAGTCTTACCTCAAGCTAATGGAAATAACGGATCTGCCAGCTATAAACTGGCCAGGAGCATCTG
This sequence comes from Candidatus Woesearchaeota archaeon, assembly GCA_016188205.1. Taxonomy (GTDB): domain Archaea; phylum Nanobdellota; class Nanobdellia; order Woesearchaeales; family UBA10216; genus JACPIG01. The sequence continues at coordinate 1,936 of JACPIG010000108.1, read as the reverse complement.
GCTCGTACAAAGTGGTTCAGTTATACCTGGGCGAAGGGCCGGATAGGCGCCCATATTTGCGCTTTCAGGAAGGGGGCGTAATTTCACACGCAGGAATACTATTAGGACTTGCCGGGCTTCTTGGGCGGCAATGCCCTTTCCTAATGGGGCTGCCCCATCTCATATCTGAATGGTACAGGTTTGTCGGCGCAGGATACGCCGATGTAAATGTTGAGAAAAAGGAGGCGGAGTTCTATGGCGGCAGCGGGAGCTATCCAATGGGCATCAGCAGCAAACACCTTGAAGCCATAGCCGAATCAGCCCGGAATGACGGCTGGAACATCAAAATCAGGTAAATATGGAAGCTGCTGACTTAAAGGAGGCATTGGACTCCAGCAAGACCATAATAATAACGGCAAACTGCAGCATAACTTATTCAGGCAGGGCTGAGAGCTTTCTCGCAGAAGGTGACAGGATAATAATCATAAAATCCGACAAAACACTTCTTGTGCACCAGCCAGGCGGAAGCGCGCCAATCAATTACATGAAGGAAGGCACAGCATACAAGGCAATTGCCGAGGGCGGCAAAATTATCCTGAGCTGCAGCAACGGCAAGGAATACATGGCGATTTATTTCAACCGCATTCACTCCTTCACAGCACAGGAACTTGCTGACGGGCAGAAGCTGCAGATAACAGGCTCAGAGAAGGACATGTCAGTAATGATTTACAACAACCCCAAACTCATAGAGGATGGCTTCAGGCCGCTGAGCATGGAGGAGCATACAAGGTTTGGGTTCATAGACGTTTTCGGCTATGACAGGAACAACGTGCTTGTTGTTGTGGAGTGCAAGCGCTACGCAGCAGACATGGGAGCTGTTGAGCAGCTCAAAAGGTATGTTGACAAGGTAAGGCAGGCAAAAGGGCTTTCGCTTGTGAGAGGAATCATCGCCGCGCCCAAAATAACGCCTTCAGCAGCAGAAATGCTCAGGCAGAACGGCTACGAGCACAGGAACATCAGTCCGCCAAAATACATGGAAAGGTTTGACGAGAAGCAGAAAAGGCTGGAGGTTTAGAAGCGAGGGCAAATCCCTGCAAAATATGCGAATGAGTGAAATCCCTCGCGCAAAATTATGAGTAACCAAATAGTAGTGAATTAATAGAAAAGTTTATAACTATGGCGTATACCCCGGAATTATGCCAAATCTATATAGAAATGCAGGTCAAACAAGAGTGCCGGATTACATCAGGCAAGATTTTAGTTTAGCAGATAGATTAACATCTGCAAGAAATGCTTACATTGAAGGGCTTAGATTTGTTGATAATAAAGGTGCTCAAACCGGAAGAGTTCCTGTGCCTACTTCTTTCAGAGGATTGAGACTTCAATCCACATCTCGTTTTGAAAATTTCTTTTCAGATGAGGGTTTAGGTATTATTTGCTATATCAGACCTGACGGCAGATTAGTTGATGCTTTGCCTTATTATGGACCTGATGGTACACAGGTGGAAAGTTTTTATTATGATGCAGGTAAAGTTCTTCCTGATGACACATTTAAATATGATGGCACTTTAAGAGATGCTTTAACTGAGTTTGAGCAGAAGGGATTTAAATTTAATCTGGCAAGATGGCCAATACGTTTCTCTTTTGGCGGACAAAAATCAGATAGAACTAACCCAGACACAATATGGTCTCCAAGAAGGGATTATGTGATAGTTAGAACAAATGTTGTAATAGATGATATATTTACAAGTAAACAACAGGGTTAAATTCCCATCTGGGCAAATATGCGCCGCGGCTGGGAGTTTCGCCCAGAAGGATTCGAACCCAGAGACCCTTTCGGGCAGGAGGGTGTGAATCTCCCGCAATACCGATTATGCGACCGCTGCATAAAAGTTATATATTGCAATCTGTTTTGAGCAATTTAAGTGTGTGAACCGTCTGCGACCGGTTAGGCGGC
>JACPIG010000111.1 GCA_016188205.1 Candidatus Woesearchaeota archaeon | reverse complement strand
GTTGGATATCTTCTCGCTTACGTTCCTCTCCAGCAGCGCATGAATTATCATCCCGCGTTGCCGGAAGATTTCAACAACAAAATGGACAACTGCTAAGGGCTGCCCAAAGATTATGCGTACAATCCGGATTAGATTGTATTCAACGGTATTTATCGGGGGAACGTCATTTATCCCCGGTTGGCGCTTTAATGGAGATGGATATGTATGGCGGCTTAAACCTTCCGGATGATGTTGCTGAATTTCTATCTGTGTATGTACATACGAATCCCCCGGATGTAGGCACGCTCGAAACTTTAATGGGCAAAATTGAAGCCTTAATCAAATAGAAACAACCTATGCAGGAATCATTGTATCATGTTTTGCGAATTATTGCTCTGTCATTGCTCGGCTGGTTCTATTTGGTGTCGCCCAAGATAGTAAAAGAATCGTCCTAATAAGATTTTTGCAAGATGCCGTCTATCTGAATTTGCACGCCCCGTTTTCGCAACCAGACTGGCAAGCGTATTGGTCAGCTTTCACAACGGGACCGTCACAGTATTCCCACCATCTGAATCTGTGCATACTTCCTCTGTAGGCGCTTCTGCTGTGATGACTACGTATGCCTTTATTGGTGAGTTGCCTATCCAGAACGTTACATCATCCTGGTCTGTTGCTGTGGTGCTTTTCTTGTCCCAAAGCGCCCTTACGCCATACTGTGCCTTTGAAACGCCGTCATCAGCCAGGCTGTAAGAGTAGCCCTCGTACTTCTGGGCGTCGCCTCTCTGGTAGATGCCTGTTGAGGCTGATGTGCTTTCGCCGCTGTCGTCAAATGAGCCGTTGACATAGCTTATGTCAAGCTTTGCGTCTGACGTTACTGTCATGACAACGCCTATTGTGTTTCTCTGGTTGTCCTCGTCCTGCGGCGTTGTTATCTGCATCAGGTTTGCCTGTGGGAAGGTTATGTACGCCTCGTTCAGTGTGTATATGCCGTTGTTTGAGTCCACACCGACTGAGTTGCTGCCTATTGCGCCGCTTCCGTCAAGGTCAACCTGTAAACTGGCGTCTTCCGTGTCGTTTGAAACCTGTATGAGGTATGTGTTTCCGTCAAGCGCCAAGTTGCCTTTAAGTCCGGAATAGGCTGCCTCTATTATGTCACCTGTTCCTGTGTCCATGAACTTTGCTGTGCCTGTGTTGTCAGTTGAGCTGTTTCCAGAATCAACGCCCCTAAACTGCAGTATCCTGCTGTACTTGTTCCTGCTCACCAGGAAAAAGTCTTCGTCAGATATGTTTCTTGCCTCGCTCAGAATGAGTGCGTGTCCTGTGGTTTCGCTGGTTGATTGCCCCAAGATAATGCTGTTGCCGATTAGTCCGAAGATGAAGATATCGTAGTGAACTCCTGCCTTGTTGGTAAATGCCAGCGCGTAGTTGTTTGAACCGATTGGCTTCAGCTTTATCTCCTCTCGGCTGTCAGTACTCAAGCCTTCGTACTTGTAGTCAAAGCCGTTCAGGAAGAACACTCCCTTTTCTCCTTCAACTGCGTCAGCAATCTCAGATGCGCTTTCGCCCTTGCCGACATACAATGCCTCTGAGGCATCATAATAAACATCAATTGAGCTTATCTCAACTTTTGAGCTGCTGTCGTTCAGGCCGGTATCTGTTGCCGTCACTATGTCCACCTTGACGTTGCTTGAATCAGTTGAGCCGATTGTTACGGTTCCGCCAGCGCCCTTTGTGAATGTCATCGTATCCTCAAGGACAATCTTTTCGCCGCCTGATGCGGGAACCAGAGTCATCCTTATCACGCCGTATGCTGGATGGGCTGCTTCCATTATTTCATAGTTTTTGCCCAGTATCCTGATTGTTTTGTTCTCAACGCCTTTCAGGTGGTTTGTTGTTGAAGTGCTGTGGTCAGACTTCAGTGCTGGCGAGAAGGACAGCCTCAAGTTGTACACGTGCGTTGACTGCGTTGTTGAGTTTATCGGCAGAACAAGGTAGTCAAAGGGCTCGTCATCTATGTGCGTTCCTGCACCGTTGCTCGTGTCCTTCAAATATCTTACATACGCATACTTCGGCAGGTCTATGACTTGTGTGTATGTGAAGGTTCCGTACTGGTTCGTTATTGAGCCGTCCTTTAAAGCGCTCAGGTCTGAGCCTGTAACTGAAGAGAGTACAGAGGTAAGGTTTTCACCGAGTTCAAGAAAATTTCCAGGCGTTGCCAGCTTCACTGAAGTCTCTGCAGTCCCCTCACCTGTTGCGACGCACCAGTTATCTATGCATCTGTTGACAGGGCATCTCTGTCCTGAAACCGCAATGCACACTATTACAGGACAGTCAGAGTCCTTGTTGCAGGGCAGTGACGGCTCTGGCGGAAGCTCCTCAACACATTTGCCTTGCGCTGCGTCGCAGGCAGTTCCTCCGCTGCAGGTTTCCTTTGTAACAAGTTTGTAGTTTGAGTCGCAGAGCTTAAGCGTTTTTCCTTCACACTGGTATTGGCCTTCCTTATCGCATTCCTTCTTCAGCACATCCAGGGTGTATATCATCCACTTGTTGCCGTTGCAGTCCCACCCGCTGGCTGTTCTGTTGCAGGCATAGGCGAGGAAGGCTGCCTTGTCTGTTCCTTCCTCAACCTCGTTCCTGCTGATTATAAGGTCTTTTGTTCCCTGCAGCCTTATCCAGTTGCTGCCGCTTATAGGCGTTTCTGAGAAGTCGAATGCTTCCCACTGGCTGTTTTTAAGGTAGTAGCCCTTCTTGTATGCAAAATCGTAGCTGCTGACGCTTAGTTTCGCATCAGCGCTGTCTTCAAGCAGCTGAAACACGAGCTTGTTAGATGGTCTGGCCTCAAAGTTCTTTGGCTCAGCATACCCTGCAACAGCTGCCCTTGCCTGTCCTACTGCTCCCGGGGAGCCTGGTTCCGGAGGAGTTTGTGGCCTGGCTATGAGGAATAGGAGAAAGGTGAGCAGTAGTGCTGCCGCAATTAGCACGTAGTAGCTTATGCGGTTGCTTTTTTTCCCGGCTTGTTTTTTCCCGCTTTGCTTATCCTGTTTTTTCCGCTTTTTCTGCAACGTGTTCACCTGAATTTTTCTTGCTTATAGCAAAGTGCATTAATAATGGAACTTTCGATATGCACTTTGCTATTATCCCTGCGGCGGCATGCTGCCCTCGCTGCCTGAGTCAGAAATGGAAGGCGCGCTTGGCATCTGCCCTGAGTCTGTGCTTATGTCAGGCATTCTCGGACTGTCCTGCGGGATGTTTTGCGGCATCGTTGGCATGCCTTGTGTGTTCGGTATGTTGCCCGGCATTCCTCCTTTAGGGAATCCTGCTTTTGGGAAATCGCTTCTTGGGAATCCTTCGCTGCCCTCTCTTCTTCCGCTGTTTGAGCCCCCAGAGCCCTCCCTGCCCATTTCTTTCCCGCCTTCTGCTTTTCCTTTCATCTTTTCTCTGCATTCCTCAATGCTTATGCCTTCGCATTCCTGCGGCATCTGCTGGGCATTTGGAAACTGTGCAGGCGGTGACGGGAAACCGCCTCTCCCTGCTTCCTGTCCTCCTCCTTCCCCTTCGCGCCTTTGCCCATCTCTTCCTTTCATCTTTTCCCTGCATTCATCTGTGCTTAGCCCTTCGCATTCAGGCAGCCTTCCTCCGCTTATCATGCTTTCAAGGCAC
>JACPIG010000112.1 GCA_016188205.1 Candidatus Woesearchaeota archaeon | reverse complement strand
TTGCCAGCGCTATACCAATTTACAGCAAACCACGAACAACATACAACATACTAATACGCCCTGGTAGTGTACCCACGGGCATCTTTTGCGAAAAGCTGCACCAAAAGCGATCAAGTGGGGCATTTGCTCTGCAAAGCCCCATGAAAGTAAACAACACAAGAACACTAATACGCCCTGGTAGTGTAGTCCGGTCTATCATGAAGCCCTGTCGGCTTAACTGCCCAGAATGGAGCAAAAAGCAGATAGGCAGAACGGCTTCGACCCGGGTTCAAAAGGCAACAGGTGATTGCCAATGATTGCCAATCATTTGGCTGCATGAAAGTCCCGGCCAGGGCGTTTTCGCTAATATGCTCATGGGCCGGTAGCGCAGCCTGGAAATCAGCGTTACAAAAAGCAGCGATTGGGCAACAGCGCGTCTGCCTTTTAAGCAGAAGATCGCGGGTTCAAACGGCAAACACTATGGCGAATAGTGCCGCGCCCTGAAAATCCCGTCCGGCCCATATTTATCACACAGATACTACGACGCAGAAAATGAAGAAAAAGATAGATGTGAAGAAGCACGTTCTTGTGCCGAGGCACCAAAAGCTCAGCGAGCGCGAGAAAGACGAGCTTTTGCAGCGCTATGCGATAACAACTTCAGAGCTTCCGAGGATAATAAAAACAGACCCTGTACTGGCAGGGCTGAACGCAAAGCCGGGGGATGTTTTAATCATATCAAGGAAGAGCGCAACAGCTGGCGCGTCAACATTCTACAGAGTGGTGGTAAATGGTTAACTACCAGACCCTGATAAGAAAATATTTTGATGAGCAGTCATTCATCAAGTCAGACATAGAGTCATTCAACAACTTCATAGACTGCGAGCTGCAGAAGATAATAGATGAGAACAGGGAGATAGAGCCCACCATAATACCGCCGAACGTGGATGAGTTCAAGATAAAGTTTGACAAGATAAGGATTACCAAGCCTGAAATGATTGAGGCTGACGGCAGCAAGCGGAAGATATTCCCGATTGAGGCAAGGCTCAGGAAGATAACCTACTCAGCGCCCATGTTCATAACAGTCAGCGCGCACATAAACGGCGCGCAGCGCGAATCATTTGAGACGCAGATAGGCAACCTTCCCATAATGCTGAAGTCAAAGCAGTGCCACCTACACAAGATGACAGATGAGGAATTGGTGCAGCAGGGCGAGGATCCTGACGACCCCGGAGGGTACTTCATAATAAACGGCACGGAAAAAGTAATCGTCAAGGTTGAAGACCTGGCGTCAAACAGGTTCATGACAGACACAGACAACGCAAGCCCGGGGAAATACGTCGGGAAGCTCTTCTCTGAATACGGCTCATTCAAGATACCGCACACGCTTGAAAAGCTGAAGGACGGGATATTCTATCTTACGTTCACAAGGGTGAGGCGCATACCTTTAGTCGTGGTGGTAAAGGCGCTTGGCGTAACAAAGGACGAGGAGATTATGCGCTTCATATCAGCTGACAGGGAGTTTGACGAAGTGATTGTGAACCTGCTTGAAGCGGCTGACATAAGGAATGAGGAGGATGCTGTTGACTACATTGCAAAGCGCTCAGGAATAACCCAGTCAAAGGAAATAAGGGTTGAGCGCATGCAGGAGATACTTGACCGCTACCTTCTCCCACACCTTGGCACAACACCAAAGGACAGGGCGGCAAAAGCTTACAATTTGTGCAAGATGCTCAAGAAGCTCATACTGACAAACAAGGGAGAGCTGGAGACTGACGACAAGGACAATTACTCAAACAAGAGGCTGAAGCTGAGCGGCGACTTGCTTGCAGACCTGCTCAGGGTAAACATGAAGGTGCTTATAGGGGATTTGCTTTACAACTTCCAGAGAATAGTCAAGAGGGGCAAGTTCCCTACCATAAAAGTCATAATAAGGGAAAAGCTGCTCACCTCAAGGATATACAGCGCAATGGCAACAGGCTCATGGACAGGAGGAAGAAAAGGCATCAGCCAGAGGATACAGCGCCTTAACTTCCTTGAGACAGTATCGCATCTTCAAAGGGTGGTAAGCCCCCTCTCGGCAACGCAGGAAAACTTTGAGGCGCGCGAGCTGCACTGCACACACATGGGCAGGTTATGCCCGATAGAGACTCCTGAACGAACCAACATAGGGCTGAAAAAAAATCTTGCGCTTCTGGCAACCGTTTCCCACGATACGCCGGAAGACGAGCTGGTAAAGACACTGAAGGGGCTTGGGATGAAAACATCTTCACGGTAAAAATGGCAGAAGTCTATATGAGCGGAAAATTTGTGGGGACAGCAGAAAACCCGCAGGAGTTTGTAAGCAGGGTAATAGGCGAAAGAAGGAAGGGGGCGATATCCGAGAACGTCAACATTTCCTACAATGAGGACTCTGATGAAGTCAATGTTGAGGCGGCAAAAGGCCGCCTGAGGAGGCCGCTCATAGTTGTCAGGGACGGAAAGCCGCTGCTCACCGAGCAGCACATAAGGCAGCTTGAAAAAAAGGAGATAACATGGTCCGACCTCATAAAGCAGGGCATCATAGAGTACCTTGACACGGCTGAGGAGGACAGCGCTCTTACAGCATTCTTTGAGGCAGAGCTCACACAAAAGCACACTCACCTTGAAATAACCCCGCTCGCAATGTTCGGGCTAATAACAGCCCTCGTTCCCTATGCCAACTTCAACTCTGCCCAGAAAGTCAACACAGGCTCAAAGAACCAGAAGCAGGCGCTCGGATTTTATGCTGCCAACTACCTGATAAGGATGGACATGGACGTAAACCTCCTGCATTATCCGCAGATGCCTGTTGTCAAGTCAGTCATGCACGACATAAGCGGCTACGAAAAGCACCCGTCAGGCCAGAACATCATAGTTGCCGTGATGAGCTACAAGGGCTACAACATGGAGGATGCAGTAATAATCAACAAGGGCTCAATAGAGCGCGGCTTCGGAAGGGGAAGCTACTACAGGCCCATGATTGCAGAAAAGCTGCGCTACAGCGGCGGGCTTGAGGACGAGATAGAAATCCCGGGCAAGGACGTGAAGGGCTACAAGAGCGAAAGGGACTACAGGTACCTTGAAGACGACGGAATAATCTACCCCGAAGCAAAGGTAAGGGAAGGGGATGTCGTGATAGGAAAAACATCACCGCCACGATTTTTAAGCGGCATGGACCAGTACAGGCTGGCTTCTGATACGCGAAGGGAAAGCTCGGTTGGCATGAAGCACGGCGAAGAAGGCATAATTGACACGATACTCATAACTGAGAACGAGGAAGGCAACAAGCTCATTCAGGTAAAGATAAGGGACGAGCGGGTTCCTGAAGTGGGCGACAAGTTCACGTCAAGGCACGGGCAGAAAGGAGTTGTGGGGCTCATAGTTCCGCACTCAGACATGCCATTTACTGTTTCAGGAATAGTTCCGGACTTGTTGTTCAGCCCTCACGGCATACCAAGCAGGATGACCATGGCTCACCTGATAGAGCTGCTCGCAGGAAAAACAGGAGCATTGTCAGGGCGCTACATCAACGGCACGCTGTTTGACTCAGAGCCGGAAGAGGCGCTAAGAAAGGAGCTTCTGGGCTTGGGCTTCCGCGATAACGGGCTTGAGACAATGCACAACGGCGAAACAGGGGAAAAGTTCAGGGTGCGGATATTTGTCGGAAGCATGTATTACCTGAAGCTCAAGCACATGGTTGCAAACAAGATACACTCAAGAGCAAGGGGACCAATACAGCTCCTCACAAGGCAGCCCACAGAAGGCAGGGCAAAAGAAGGCGGGCTGAGGCTTGGGGAGATGGAAAAAGACACGTTTGTCGCTCACGGCACATCGCTGCTCCTCAAGGAAAGGTTTGACTCAGACAGAACAATAGTGCCGATATGCGAGGCATGCGGCCTCGTGGCAATACACGACGAGTTCAGGAAGCGCAACTACTGCCAGAACTGCGGCGAAACAGTGGAGATAAGCTTCATAGAGGTAAGCTACGCATTCAAGCTCATGCTTGACGAGCTCAAAAGCATGTGCATTTATCCAAAACTGCAGCTGAAGAGCAAGTATTGATTAACTGATGATGAAAGACGGAGGATAAAAAGATGACAATGCCACGATGGCAATCTCACGGGAACCCGTTGGGATTGCGCGGAAGCTACAGCTTAACAGGCGGGGCTCCAGGCGGGGCTCCATTAGATGTTTATGTTACATCTAAGGGTGTCCAAGCAGTTAGTCATGCTGTGTTATCTTTGACAGTACAGTTACCTGATGCTCATGTTGTCCGAACGGATGGGAGTTATATGGCAATGGGGCCGAGTTCAGCAGCTGTTGCGCAGGACTTGGGCGCTCTTGTTGCTTTTATTGACAGGCAAATAAGGGAGATTGGTGAAAACGGAACCGGAGCACGTGAAGGCGCAGCACGAGGCGCAGCACAAGATGCTGCTTACAATGCGCAGCGTGTAAGGGCAGCTGTAAACGCGCTGGCTCAATATGTGAGTGGGCGTGCCGGAAGCGTATCCTGGTAAAAAATGGCAAAAAAAGAAACATTAGCAGAGGCTGAAGAGGAAACAGAAGGAGCTGAAGAAATGGGAGCAGAAGAAGAAAAGCCGGAGCTGGAAGCTGCAGAGGAAGCTGCAGAAATGGATGAAATGGCAGAGATAGGGCTGGCTGACATGCATGTTTCTGCTCCTGACGCGGCAAAGCCGGAGCTGGCTGGGCTGGCAGGGGAAAAGGCAAAAAGTGATGTCAAGGAATCTGAGAAGAAAGGGCCTTCTGAGTACGAGTACAATGTGTACAAGCAGGTTAAGACTATCAATTTCGGCGTCCTGAGCTCCAAGATGGTAAAGAAGATGGCTTCTGTAAAAATAGTTACGCCAGAGCTTTACGACAAGGAAGGCTACCCTGTTGACGGCGGGCTTATGGATGTCCGGCTGGGCGTCATAGACCCTGGCTTAAGGTGCAAGACGTGCGGGAGCAAGCTGAAGGAATGCGTAGGCCACTTCGGATACATCACTCTTGCAAGGCCAATAATCCACATAAACTTTGTGTCTGTGATAACGACCCTGCTCAGGTGCACCTGCAGGGAATGCGGAAGAATACTCATAGCGCAGGACAAGATAGACAAGTTCGGCGATAAGCTGCGCCGCTTTGGCAAGGAAAAGGGAGAGGAAGCCATGAGGAAAAAGGTTAAGGAAATAATAAAGGGCTCGGCAGCAAAATGCCTGCACTGCAAGGCAAAGCAGTACAAGATAACGATTGAGAAGCCAACAACCTTCCTTGAGGACGACAAAAGGATTTCGCCAATAGAGGTAAGGACAAGGCTGGAGCGAATAACCGACAGCGATGCAGAGCTTTTCGGGCTGAATCCCGCAGCACTAAGGCCGGAATGGGTGGTGCTCACAGTAATGCCGATTCCACCAGTCACAATGAGGCCATCAATAACGCTTGAGACAGGCGAAAGGAGCGAAGACGACCTTACTCACAAGCTTGGAGACATAGTCAGGATAAACCAGCGCCTCTTTGAAAACATAAACGCGGGCGCTCCTGAAATAATAGTTGAGGATCTCTGGGATCTGCTCCAATACCACATAACGACGTTCTTTGACAACGAAGTAGCCCAGCTTCCGCCGGCAAGGCACCGCTCAGGCCAGCCGCTCAAGACAATAGCTGAAAGGATAAAAAGCAAGGAAGGCAGGATAAGGCACAACCTTGCAGGCAAAAGGACAAACTTCTCAGCAAGGACAGTGATAAGCCCTGACCCGATGCTGCACATAAACGAGGTCGGCGTGCCTGAAGTCATGGCTCTCAAAATGACTGTGCCTGAAAGGGCAACAGAATGGAATCTGGCATATTTGAAGAAGTTCGTGGAGCGGGGCCCAAAAAAATATCCGGGCGCAAACTACATAGTCAGGCCTGACGGAAAGAAGAAGAAACTCACAGAGGAGACGATAGAGCAGGCGCTTGAAGAGCTTCAGCCCGGATATGTTGTGGAACGGCACCTTATGGACGGCGACATAGCAATATTCAACAGGCAGCCCTCGCTTCACAGGATGAGCATGATGGTGCACTACGTAAAGGTGCTTCCATACAAGACCCTTCGCCTTAACCCGGCAGTGTGCTTCCCTTACAACGCAGACTTTGACGGCGATGAGATGAACCTCCACATACCCCAGACAGAGGAGGCCATGGCAGAGGCAGAGATACTGATGCTTGTCCAGACGCAGCTCATAAGCCCAAGATACGGGCTGTCTGTGATTGGCTGCGTGCAGGACGCAATATCAGGAAACTACATACTGACCCAGAAAGGGTTTTCCATGAAAAGAGAGGAATCAGTTGACCTGCTGGCACAGGTAGGCCTCACGGATGTATCGCGCCTTCCAAAGAAGGAAACTGTTGCAGGAAAAGAAATATTCAGCGCCCTGCTGCCTGAAGACTTCAGCTTCACAGGCCGCTCAAAATCAGCAGAAGAGCCTGAAGTCATAATAGAAAACGGCAAGCTCACAGCAGGGGTTATGGACAAGAACAGCCTTGGCGAAGGCACAGGGCTTCTCTTAAGAAACATCCACAAGAAATACGGCGAAAAGAGGGCTGTTGAGTTCATAGGCCAGGCGTTCCGTCTTGGAATAGCTGTCTTAATGAAGCGGGGCTTCACAACAACAATTTCAGATACAGACCTCCCTGAAAGCGTGAACTCAGAGGTAAGGCGGCTGCTGGAAAAAGCGCAGGCAGAGGTCAAGGAACTGATAAAGGCGTACAAGGAAGGCAGGTTTGAGGCACTGCCGGGAAGAACAGTCAGGGGAACGCTTGAGCTTAAAATAATGGAAGTCCTCAACAGGGCAAGAAACGAGGCAGGAATAATGGTCTCAAGAAATGCTGACAAGACAAGCCACACAATGCTCATGGCCCTGTCAGGAGCCCGCGGAACAACAATAAACCTTGCACAGATGGCAGCAACAGTGGGCCAGCAGGCATTAAGGAGCAAAAGGATAGAAAAGGGCTACAGGCACAGAACGCTGAGCTGCTTTGAAAGAAACGACATGGGTCCTGAGGCTCACGGATTTGTGCGCAACTGCTTCAAATCAGGGCTTGCGCCGGCAGAGTTCTTCTTCCAGGCAATGGTGGGAAGAGACTCCCTCATGGACACGGCGCTAAGAACGCCGAAATCAGGATACCTCTACAGAAGGCTTGCAAACGCCATGCAGGACCTCAAAGTGGAATACGACTACAGCGTAAGGGACGCGTCAAGGCGCATAATACAGTTCACATACGGGGAAGACGGCATAGACGTCTCAAAATCAGAGGCAGGAAAGATAAGCGCAAAAAGGATAATAAGCGAAGTGCTGGAAGGCTGAAATCATGGAAGACGCATTCAAAAAATATGAAAACCTGATGCCTGCAGGGCTGCTTGAGGAAGTCAGGGCTAATCTTCCCCAGAAGATATCAGACGCGAAGCTGAGGGAAGTGCTTGACCGCGTTTATAAGGAATACGCCCAGATGAAGGCAGAGCCCGGAGAAAGCGTCGGCCTTGTGGCTGCGGAATCAATCGGTGAGCCCGGGACGCAGATGTCCCTTGACTACATGGAGAAAGTAACTGTAAAAACCGAAAAAGGCATAAGAACAGTAAAGATCGGGGAGTTCATAGACCGCGCATTTGAAACCTTCACCCACGGCAAAATAAGCGGGGACAGTGAAGTCCTTCCAACAAACGCAGACATATACGTTCCTGCGCTAAGCCAGGACGAGAAGGTTGAATGGAAAAAAATAACAGCCTTAAGCCGCCACAAATCCCCTGAGAAGCTCCTCATGATAAAGACAATGTCAGGAAGGAAGATTACAGCAACACCTTACCATTCCTTCATCATAAGGCAGAACAACAGAATAATTCCCGTATCAGGAAGCGAGCTTAAGAAAGGCGAAAGGATTCCTGCAGTGAGGGAACTGAGGGTGGAGAAAAGCACAAGCGCAATAGAACTGGCTGAATACCTGCCAAAGGAGAATTACATATACAGCAGCGAACTAAAAAAGGCAATAGAGGCAGGCAACAGCAGGATAAAGAGGGATTTTATATCGCCGCTTAAGTATGAGCAGATACACAACTACGAAAAAGCAGGCAGCCAGGAAGGCGGTCAGGCAGGCGGCCAGATACTGCTGCAGGAAGCATGCGTTTACCCTTACCAAAACCACAGCAAAGCAGCCATACCTGAAACGCTTGAATTAGACCAGGACTTCGGATGGCTTATAGGCGCTTACCTCGCAGAAGGAACGCATACGGCAAACTACATAGCAATAACCAACATATCCCCCGAGTATCTGGAAAGATGCGCTGCGTTTGCAAAAAAATACGGAATAAACTACAGAATAAAAAGGCAAAAAGGCGAATATGGAGAAAGCGTAAGCATGGGAATTTACTCAACTGTGCTTGCAGACTTCATCAATGTTACATGCAGCAAAAAGTCCTCAGGCAAAAAAGTGCCGAGCTTCTCATACAACGCAAACCGCAAGTTCATCGCAAGTATCCTATCCGCATATTTTGACGGAGACGGCAGCATAAGTGCGGAGAGGAGAACAATAAGGGCAAGCTCCAACTCAAAAGAGCTCATAGACGGCATATCAACGCTTCTCAGCAGGCTGGGCATATTTGCAACCAAAAGAACAGACAGGAAAGGGCAGTTCTGGCTCAACATATCGCGCAGGTACGCGGCAAAATTCAATGAGGAAATATGCTCGGCAATACCGAGGAAAAAAGCAGCTCTTGAAAGACTGGCGGCAATAACCCAAAGCACCGCTGATAATTCAAAAAGCTACGACGCTGTTGAAATGATACCCCGCTATGGAGCCCTGTTTGAGTCGCTTGGGCAAAAGCTCGGTCTGCCAGGCAGGTTTTCCAAGAAGCTGACAAGGAAGCAGAAAGTGGGCAGGAAAGCGCTTGCAAGATACAAAGAAAGAATCCAGAGCCTGGCCATGCGCAGGGGCGCTGACATATCGGATGAGCTAAAAACAATAAACCAAGCCCTAAACTCCGATGTTGTATGGGATGAAATAGTTGCGCTTGAGTATGTCGGGCCAAGCTCTGAATACGTATATGACTTCTCTGTTGAAGGGCTGGAAACATTCACGACATTTGACGGCATAATAACGCACAACACGCTAAACACGTTCCATTTCGCTGGCGTCGCAGAGATGAACATAACCACAGGGCTTCCAAGAATAATAGAGATACTTGACGGCAGGAGAAAGATAACCACTCCAATGATGGAGATTTACCTGAAAAAGCCGTACAGCCAGGGCAAGGACATAAAAAAGATGGCCCTGTACATAAAGGAAACGAGGCTTTCTGACATGGCATCAGAAGTAACTCTCAACCTTGCAGAGTCAAGGGTTGAAGTTTCTATAGATGAGGAAAAGGCAAAGGAGTTTGGAATAACAGAAGCGTTCCTGATGAAGGCTCTAAAGGCGGCAAACAAGAGCCTGGTTGTGGACTGCAAGAAAGGGCTGTGGATATTCAAGGCAAAGAAAGCCAGGGAAGAAAAAGGCACGAACGACATATACAAGTCAAAGGAAAAAATAAAGGACAGCTACATAAGGGGGGTGAAGGGAATAACGCAGACTCTCCCTGTAAAGAAGGAAGGCGAATTCATGATAATCACGGCAGGAAGCAACCTGAAAAAGGTTCTCAGCCTGCCATTCGTTGACGAGACACGAACGACAACAAACGACATATTTGAAATAGAGGACGCTCTTGGCATAGAGGCGGCAAGGCACGCTCTTGTAAGCGAAGTGTACAGGGTCATAGAGAACCAGGGGCTTAATGTTGACATAAGGCACTTGATGCTGGTGGCAGACACAATGTGCTTTAACGGAAGGGTTAAGGGCATAACAAGGTATGGCGTAGTGAAGGAGAAGGCAAGCGTTCTTGCGCGCGCCTCATTTGAGACGCCCATAAAGCACATAATAAGCGCAAGCATAACAGGCGAAGTTGACAAGCTGAACTCGGTTATAGAGAACGTCATGCTGAACCAGGTAGTTCCTGTTGGGACAGGGCTTCCGAAGCTCATTACGAAACCCGGCAAATGAGGAATGGCGGGGAATATGAAAATGGCAGACGCAATAACAGAGATAAAAAAGGGCATCAAGGAAAAGAAGGCAGTCATAGGAACAGCGCAGGCAATCAAGCAGCTCAAGCTCGGAAGGCTGCAAAAGGTTTTTCTCACAAGCAACTGCCCCGGGAAAGTCAGGCAGGACATAGCGCACTACAGCAAGCTGTCCAATTGCAAAATTGAGGTTCTCAGCGTGCCGAATGACGAGCTCGGCGTTATTTGCAAGAAACAGTTCTCAATATCCGTGCTTGGAATAAAGGCATAAATCATGGCTGCATCTAAAATAACCTACAATAACGACCTGATAAAGGTCATAACTTTGTTTGAAACGCTTACAGGCGCTATAGCAAAAGACTGCTTTGAGGAAAGAGGCGTGATGAATTTTGTGATAAGCCCCGAAAACATGGGGCTGGCAATAGGGCGAAACGGAGCCAACATAAGGCGAATTGAGCACCTTTTGAAGAAAAAGGCACGAATAATTGAGCACAGCCCTGATTTGGAAACGTTTATAAAGAACCTTATTTACCCGATAACCGCAAAACAGGTTCATGTTGCTGACGGCACAGTCACAATAACAGGCAGCGACACAAAAAGCAAAGGCATG
>JACPIG010000109.1 GCA_016188205.1 Candidatus Woesearchaeota archaeon | reverse complement strand
CGCCTCAACAAACCCTGCGTAGTCGTTCAAATCTGCAGGTCTTGAGTGCTGTCCTGCTCCTGTATCCGGAGCAGCCCATGTTGGCTGTATGTCAAGCCTTGCAACCACCCTGTAGCCGGTTCCTGTGAATAGGCGCATAAGTCCATCAGCATCGCTCCACATGTACATGTTCCTTCTTGGCTGTATGTGCCGCCACTCAAAGAGAAGTTTTACATAGCCAACATTAAGCCCGTTGACTGAAGAAAGAACGCTGCCTGAATTGCCGTTATGGGGAAAGGCGCTGATGCCTATTCCGAAATCCTCTGCTCTTCTGTCCGGGCGCATAAGAAGGCTTCCTGTTGCAACAACAGCAAGGTTTCTTAATGCGTTTCCTGCTTCACGCGAAGCTGCATATGCAGCCAAAGCTGCAGAAGGAGTTGATGCAATAGTTGCTGCAATAAATCGCCGTCTGGACACGGAAATGTTCCTGACAGCTTCATCCAGCCCCATAAAGCTCCCCTTAAACAGTAAGCCCTATCTCCGCATTCAGCTCCCTTATCGCCCTCACTGCCGCCGATGCGTAGTCGTCTGTCTTAAATCTTTCGTAAGCATAGCTTATTCCGCTGCTGCTGTTTATTCTGTGGATAGTGATATCGCCAAGCTGCTTTAATATTGTTGCAGCCTCTTTTGCAGAGCCGCCCTGAGCCCCGACTCCCGGTATGAGCAGCGGGACTTTCTTTCCTGAATTTGCAAAGTATGCCGAGATTCCGTGCAGCTCTGCCGTGCTGGTCGCTCCAACAACAGCGCCCAGTCCGTCTGTGTACCAGCTTACAAGCTTTTCAGCAGCTCTCATGTACAGCTTTTTCCCCTCGGCAGGCAAGTCCTGAATGTCAGCAGCGCCCTTGTTGGATGTGCGGACAAGCATGTAAACGCCCTTTCCGTTTTTGCAGTGCTGCAAAAACGGAGTTATGCTGTCAAAGCCCATGTAGGGCGAAACAGTAACAGCGTCTGCCTTCCAGAAATCAAAAGCCTCCCTTGCGTAAGCCTCGCTGCTGCTTCCTATGTCGCCTCTCTTTGCATCAAGAATCACTATAAGCTTGCTGCTTCTGCACAGTTTTATTATTTTTTTCAGCGCCCTTAGCCCTGCAAACCCGTACTGTGCGAAGAAGGCGTAGTTTGGCTTCACAGCAGCAGGCATTAAGTTTTCCGATTCGGCAGCAGAGATGATGTCAGAATAGAATTTCACTATTTTTTTCTCCCGGTTTTTCCCGCCAACAGGAATTTTCTCAATTACCGGGTCTATGCCCATGCAGACTATGCTTCCTGATTCAGCTGCCTTCTGCCTTAAAAGCTCTGTAAAGCCCATCCTGCCTTAATCTCACTCTATATTTTTTGTTCTCATCCTCTTGCTGACTTCCACAAGCAGCCTCTTCACCAGCGTGTGCGGGTTTTTGTCGTAAAGCACTTTTGCGCCTGTTTTCTTGTCAGCTATTTTTATGATTCTTTTTATGTAGTCTGAGATGCCGCCTGAGCCTTCCATCACGCCTATTATCTGGCCCTCGTCGTAAGCTATTGTGAACTCGTTGAGCGTGCCAATCCTTCCTGCAACTATTATCACCGCATCGCAATTGGTCACGTTCACGACATTCCTTCCCTTGAACCCGAAGCCTGTAAATATGATTACGTCATAATTCTCTGTGGGGAACCTGTATTTCTTTATGTGCTCCTCAAGGTTCTTGGCAGGCGATATGCCTATGACAAAGCCGTCATTCTCCTTTGCGCCCTTTGACGCCTCGTATGGTATGCCGTGGCAGGCGCCGTTTATTAGGACGCAGTTATGGCGGGCTATCTCCCGGCCAAGCTCATAGGCAAGCTTCATGGCAGCAGAGTTTATCTTTCCTGCCGTGCTGCTTTCTACTGCCGAGCCCATGACACCTATTTTTGGCTTCATTTTTTCTCCATTGCCTATTCAAACCCCATCCTCTTTCCCCAGTCACCGGGGCTCCTGCTCCAGTCAAGCACTATCTGCAGCTCCTCCTTTTTAATGTATCCTTTTTTCACCGCCACCCTCGCGAGCGCTGACAGGCTGCTTAGCGCAAGAAGCTCGCATTTCGCCTCTTCAAACCCTTTCTTCGCCGCTTCAAGCTCATACGTGAATATCGCAAGGCACTTTTCAACAACAGCGCCTTCTGACCTTGCAGCAGCAACTGATGCAAGCGAAGTTCCTCCTGTGCTCACCAGGTCCTCAATCACAAGCACTTTCTGCCCTGGCTCAAGCCCGCCTTCTATCAGGTTTTCCCTGCCATGGTCCTTTGCCTGCTTCCTTATGTAAATCATCGGCTTCTTAAGCTTCTCTGCAACAAGGGCTGCCCATGGGATGCTTGCCGTAGCTATTCCTGCAATCACGTCCATTTCTATTTTTTCCTTCCTGATTTTCCTGACATAATAATTAGTCAGCAGCTTTCTTTCAGCAGGCTTTGAAAGAAGCAGCCTGTTGTCGCAGTAAATGGGGCTGAGAAGCCCTGAAACAAACCTGTACGGCTGCTGAGGCCTGAGCATTATCGCGCCTGACTTCAGAAGCAATTCCGCAACCTTGGTTTCCGAACTCATGTGAACTTTACCTCTTTGCCGTTTCCCGTTTCTCCTGATACTGCGCCATTATCATAAACAACCCTTCCATTAACGACTGTTGCCGCAACAGCCCCTTTTACTTTCCACCCGTCAAAAGGCGTCCATCCGCACTTTGTAAGCAGCCCGCTGTTTTTTATTGTTTTCTGTTTTTTCAGGTCTATCAGGGCTATGTCGGCATCAAAGCCCAGTGCAATCTTCCCTTTTCCCTTAATCCCGAAAACAGCAGCAGGGTTTGCAGATGTCAGGCTTATGAGCTGCTGCAATGGCATTCTTTTTTTGTTAACCGCGTCCAGAAGCAGGGGCAGCATTGTCTCAAGCCCGGGCATTCCTGAAGGCGCATTCCAATAGTCCTGCTCTTTCTCTTCCGTTGTGTGCGGGGCGTGGTCTGTTGCAATCATGTCTATAATGCCTGTTCCTGCTGCAATAGCCTGCCATAATGCAGCGACATCCTCTTTCGCCCTGAGAGGCGGGTTGACCTTTGCATAGTTTCCGAGCTTTTTTGCGCTCTCCGCAGTCAGGAAAAGGTGGTGGGGAGTTACTTCGCAACTCAGGCTGCTGCCAAAGCTGCTGTTGCTGGCTGGACTTTTCTTTGCCGCAGCAATCAGCCCGGTTTCCTCTTTAGTGCTGATGTGGCATATGTGCAGTTTTGCTTTGCACTGCCTTGCAATTCTTATTGCCCTCTCAACCTCTTTTGCAGCAGCCATGCTGCTTCTTATCCTGAGGTGCAGCCCGGTGCTGTCGGTGCTGTCTGTTCTGTCTGTGCCGTCTATGCCGCCTATGCCGCCTATGCCGCCTTTCTCATTCCTGAACCTTTCCTCATTCTGATTTATCATGGCGTCGTTTTCAGCATGCACTGCTATAGTCCTGCCGCTGCAAAACACTTCTTTCAGGTGCTCTTCATTATTGACAAGAAGGCTCCCTGTGGTTGAGCCCATGTAGACCTTTACTGCCGCAATGTTTTCTGCCTTTTTAATCTCTCCAATATTGTTTGCTGTTGCCCCGAAGTGGAAGCCATAATTAACTAAGCACTTTGCAGCTGCAAGCTTCCTTTTTTCCTCAAGCAGCTTTGCTGTTGTTGTTGCCGGTTTTGTGTTTGGCATG
>JACPIG010000018.1 GCA_016188205.1 Candidatus Woesearchaeota archaeon | reverse complement strand
CTCCATCCTGCACACAGGCGGCACGATTGCTGCAAGGGTGGATTATAAGACAGGAGGCGTTACCGGGCTGTTCAGCGCAGATGAGATGCTTGCCCTGTTTCCTGAGCTTAAGGGCATTGCTGATATACGCTCAAGGAAGATAATGCAGCTTCAGTCAGAAATGGTCAGGTTTCCGCATTATAATGTAATGGCAAGGGAGATAGAGAAAGAAATAAGCAATGGCACTGATGGCATAATACTTACTCATGGCACAGACACGCTGCACTACAGCTCGGCAGCTCTTGCGTTTGCCCTTGAAAACCTTCCTATCCCGGTTATCCTTGTTGGTGCCCAGCGCAGTTCTGACAGGGGAAGCACTGACGCTGCTCTCAACCTTATCTCTGCAGCTTACTTTATTGCAAACTCTGGCTTTGCAGGAGTCGCAATCTGCATGCATGAGGGCATAAGCGACACATCCTGCCTTGTTCTGCCTGCGACCAAGACAAGGAAGATGCACACAAGCAGGAGGGATGCGTTTAGGCCTGTAAACGCGAAGGCGATAGCAAGGGTTAATTATGAGGAGCGCAGGATTGATTTCCTGGCAAAGGATTACGGCAACGTGTCAGTCAAAAGCGGAAATAATAGCGGCAAGGAAAAACTGCAGCTTAAGTTTTTTAACGAAAAACTGAAGGTTGCTATAATCAAAACCCACACCAACATGTATGCTGGGCAGTTTGCTGCTTACAGGGGCTATGACGGGCTTGTGCTTGAAGGCACTGGCCTTGGCCATATTCCTAATGAGCAGATTGACGATTTTACTGCTGAGAACAGGAAGATACAGGAAGCTGTGGAGGAGCTGATAAAAAGCGGGACTGTTGTTGTCATGTCTCCGCAGACAATTTATGGCAGGATTCAGATGAAGGTCTACACTCCCCAGCGCGAGCTCATGGGCATTGGCGTTCTCGGGCATCTCAGCGACATGACACCTGAAACAGCTTTCATCAAGCTTGCGTGGCTTCTCAGCAACTACAGCAGGGAGGAAGCAAGGACTATGATAGCGAAAAATTTAAGAGGAGAGCTTTCAGATAGGACAGAAGAAGAGGCTTTCCTTATATAACAAGATAAGGATGGTGGCAGTTAAGTGTCGGGGCTGAGCGCGGTCTTACCAGACTGATTTTCTCCCCCCTCGCTTACCGTGGTGGGGAGAAAATCACCTGAGCATTTGCTCAGGCACGCTCAGCTACTCAAGTCACATAATCCGGATTTACCAAGATGGCTAACAAAAAAGCGGTGAATGGAAAAGTGCGAAAGGCTTCTTCAAAGGCTGCAGCGGCAGGGGCTGTAAGGAAGCAGCCAGCCAGTCCTGTTTCAGGAAAGAAAAGGAAGCAGTCAGTCAGTCCTGCTGTAAGGAAGGGCGTTAAGCATCCTGACTCCTCACCTGACTCTTCAATAAGCGAGAAGCTTGACGAGGTCCTTTCAGGCCAGAAGAAGCTGCTTGAGGAAGAGGTGAGGCTTGCGAAGGAGGAGCTTGGCGGAGAGAAGAAGGGTGTGGAGATTGAGGAAAAGGAGGAGCGGCTTGAGCAGCTTGGGGAGAAGGAGCTGTCCGAGATAGAGAAGCTTGAGAAAATAGAGAAGGAAGTTCAGAAACAGGTAAAACAGCATCCTCTTACAAAGGTTACGCTTAAGGACATTTACAGGGGCAGCCTTGGAGCTTTCATAGGCATTGTGCTTCACTACACTGTGCTTTACGGCGTGAAGATTGCCGAAAGCATAACGATGGGCAGGGCAACAATAATATATTTCCTGTCATTCGTGGTGGGCATGGTTTTTCTCTACGTTACCGGATTCAGGAAAGTAAAGAACTCTGACGCGATTAAGTTTCTTCCTGTCCGCATGGTTGTGCTTTACACCGTCTCAATAGTAATATCAGTAGGTGTGCTTTACCTGTTGTTTCCAACCTTTGGCAGGTCTTTTGAGGAGGCATACAAGCAGATAGCAACAGTCAGCTTAACAGCGGTTATAGGCGCATGCACTGCTGACATCTTGGGGAAGGATTAGGATGGCGGATGGCGGTAACATACTGCGGCTTTTGGACAGGGAAGTGCATGAGGAGCATGCTGTTGCGGAAGAGGAGTTCAGGCTTGAGGAAAGGAAGCTGCGCATAATGCAGGAATCTTTGGGAGCGCTTCTGGAACAAATAAAGACGCTGTTAGTTAATAAGACGCCGCTGGGAGAAACAAAAGGCACTGCTGTTAAAGTAATCAATGCCATTATCAGCACCATAAGCAAAAAGCAGAAGCCGGATTTTGAGAGACTCAGGAACGAGAGCAGGGTTGTGTACGAGAGGGCGCTTCAGAGTCCTGAGTTGGCTCATGAGGTGGCAATAGCTGATAAGGCAGTGAAGGAATTAAGCATGATTCTCAGCATTCTTGATGACCAGGCCACAATGCTTAGCGGTCTTAAGGACGCCATAAACAGGCAGGACGTTAAAGACATTTTTTTCCTTTGGCAAAAGCTTATGGGAATAACGTCAAGAGAAGCCGGCTTGCTGAACCAGTTCAGGATTGATGAGGAACTAATAAGGAATCATGTGGAGGCTCTTGCAAGGGCAGTGAGCAGGCATGTGCAAAATCCTGAATCCAAAGCAAAGATAATAAGCATTGCAGAGTTGAAAAGGCAGAAAGAGGCTCGTGATAACGAGGCTCGTGAGGGATTGCGAAGGGCAGCTTAGATAAAGGGTGGTTTGGGAGAGGAAATGCCCTTAAGCGCCCTTAGGCCTGAGCTGAGAAGGTAATCTTAACCGGCAGCCGCACTTCTATGTCTTTAAGCGGCTTTGAGCGTTTTTTAAACCCAAGGATTCCGATGCTTTTTATTTCTTCTGTTTTTTCTTCCCTTCTTAGAAATACTCCCGGCTCTACTTCAGTCGCATAGCATTGCGTTGGTTTCCCTGCGGAGATTTCCAGGAAATCCCCTTTTTCATCATAGTATACCCGCATAGGGCTCTTCATTTCATGTCCCTCACGAAATAAGCTGTAATAATAAATCCGTGGTTATTTAAATACTTAACTATAACGAGCAAATACGGTGATTGTCTTTCCTTAAAATATCTGTAATAGTAGCGGATATTTTCATCATATTCAGGTTTAATAATCTGAAGCGGCTTTGAAAGTGCATCCTTGATGTCTTCAATATGCGGCGCCACCTCCGGATGTTCATGGTTGATGTGCTCCCATCTTTCCTTTGACAGGTGTATCTTCCTTCCGGATTTGTCATCGGCTTCAAAAACCCAATCCATTTCAGCGACCAAAGAAACGGATGTTTAAATATTTAGCGGGAGCGATACGTTGGGTGCGGTTGGGAAAAGGGGAGTGGTGGTTTTGGAGAGGAAGTAGGTTCAGTTGCCTGTTGTGGCTGTTGCGCCTGTTTCTGGGTTTTGGGAAAGCTGGACTATTCTTGTCACCAGAGGCAGGTGATATGTTCCTTCTGCCCCAACGAGGAATTGCCGCCTGTTCGGGTCTGTTCCAATGTCGATTCGCAACACATTTCTTGGATCTTTTCCAAAGAAGAATGGCTGCATGCTTTCCGGATTGCCGTCTGTTTCAAGAAATCTGCGCAGGTGTTCAAGAGCGTATGTCAATTCTGTGCCGCTTGAAAGTATTTCTCCCCCAACGCTTTGGTGAGTTATGGCGAATGCAATCTCTGGGTTTGCAGCGAGTTGATGTGCACTAATAACATCCTGGTAGTTAACAGTGCGGCCAATGTTCAGCACATAAGCCACTCTGTTGTTAATAGTGAGCGCAGGCGTGAATTCGTCGTTCACATTGATAAGCCTGTATCTTATAGGCGGGTTGCTGTCAGTGACAAATTCCTGTGGCTTGACCTTGACCCGGAGTTCAATGCCGCCTTCCACCGACAGTACAGACGCGTTCTTCTTTGATGCCTTCCATGAGTTTGCGCCGTATGTTGTTATGTCATCGTCGCCTGCCAATAGGCGCAGCTTACGTATTCCTATGTCATAAAGCTTCGGAGTCCATGTGAAAGTGCCTGTTTTCGGGTCAAACCCGCTTTCTAAAGGCTCTCCTGCCAGCTCAAAGTGTGAGCTGCCGCAAAGAAGCCCTCCAAGTCCGGGTTTTATGATAACCTGCTGTCCCGGCTCCAGAATAATTGGTTGCTCAGGAACTGTTAGCTTGGGCTCTTGCCAGCCGTTGGCTATTAGCAGAGTCTGCCCAACAGGCAGGGTCTTTTCGTCAGCTTTGTTCAGCTCTAGGATTTTATGTGCCGTGTCAAGCCAGTTTTCCACTCCGTTCAGGGTGGCAAGAGCTATATCCCCTGCTGTTTCGCCTTCTCTTATTGTCCAGGTTTCACGGTATTCTTTCTCAACGCAGGTGCCGTCAGGAATTTCAATTCTTATCAGGGCAGGTTTTTCCTGTTCTTTTTGTCCTGCTGCGGATTCGGCTGTCTGTGTTGGTCGTGTCTGTTGCTCTGAAGATTGCCCTGAAAAGTAGATGTAGCCTGCCGCAATGGCGCCGCCAAGTCCAAGTACAGCCAAGCTTGCAGCTACAAAATTCCTGTTTAATGAGATTCTCTTTGCCCCCACGTCATTAAGGGTGCATTCTGCTCTTTATATTTTTTATCCCAAACCTTTAAATAAATGGCATCTGCACTTCAGGTCATGCAGCTTGACTACAAAACACTGGGCGTGAAGATTGGCTTGGAGATTCACCAGCAGATTGACAGCCATAAGCTTTTCTGCAGCTGCCCTTCGTCAGTAAGGGATGATGAGCCTGATGTTATTGTAACAAGGAAATTAAGGGCTTCTGCCGGCGAGACTGGCCAGATAGACGTTGCCGCCGAGTACGAGATGAAGAAGGACAGGCACTTTGTGTATCAGGCGTACAATGATTCTACCTGTTCTGTTGAGCTTGACGAGGAGCCCATCCACAATCTTAATGAGGATGCGCTGATGGTTGTTCTTCAGGCTGCAAAGGTTATGGGCGCAAATGCCGTTGACAGCATACAGGTTATGCGTAAAACAGTGGTTGATGGCAGCAACACCGCCGGCTTCCAGAGGACTGCTTTGGTTGCTCTGAACGGCCATATAGAAACGAGCAGCGGCAAAATTTCCATTCCTACAATCTGCATTGAGGAGGAGTCGGCAAAGATTGTTGACTCGTCTTCAGGGTTTGTTGTTTATAACTTGTCGCGGCTTGGCATTGCGTTTATTGAAATAGCTACAGGTCCTGAAATAAAAAGCCCTGAAGAAGTGAAGGATGTTGCTGAGCATATTGGCATGGTTCTCAGGAGCACAGGTCGCGTGAAGAGGGGCTTGGGCACAATCAGGCAGGACCTTAACATTTCCATAGAGGGCGGTGCAAGGGTGGAGATAAAGGGCGCGCAGGAGCTGAAGCTGCTTCAGAAGCTTGCTGAGGTAGAGGTTATAAGGCAGAAAAACCTGGTAGAGGTTGCGTCCGAGTTGAAGAAAAGGAAGGCTGAAGTTTCTGAAAAAATAGTTGACATAACCGCTTTGCTGAAAGACAGCAGCTCCGAGATAATTAAGGAAGCCATAGGCGCGGGCAGCACTATAATTGCCACAAGGCTTAAGGGCTTCTCAGGGCTTATACGGAAGGAGCTCGTTCCTGACACGCGGCTTGGCAAGGAGTTTTCCGCTTATGCGCGCATAGCCGCAGGTGTTGGCGGAGCCATTCATTCTGACGAGCTGCCGAAGCATGGCATAACTGAAAGGGAAGTGGCAGAAATAAAGGAAAAGCTTGGTTGCAGGGAGGAAGATGCGTTTATCTTTGTCGCTGCTGAAAGGGAAAAGGCAGAGTCTGCGATTCAGGCAATCATTGGCAGGGCTGCACAGGCGATTGTTGGCGTTCCGGGCGAAGTAAGAAAGGCAAATCCTGACGGCACAACCTCTTTTCTGCGCCCCATGCCAGGCTCTGCGAGGATGTATCCTGAGACAGACATAAATGCCATAACTCCTGACACAAGCGGCATTGAGCTT
Organism: Candidatus Woesearchaeota archaeon; assembly: GCA_016188205.1. Classification (GTDB taxonomy): domain Archaea; phylum Nanobdellota; class Nanobdellia; order Woesearchaeales; family UBA10216; genus JACPIG01. The sequence goes on along the minus strand of JACPIG010000018.1, from coordinate 1,554 downwards.
CCGGAGCTGATAACTGACAAGGCAGAAAAGTATGAAAAGCTGGGGCTTAGCAAGGTTTTGGCAAGGCAGATGTCAAAATCAGAGGAAGCCGAGCTTTTTGACGCTCTTGTCCAGCGCTTCAAAACCATAGAGCCCTCATTCATGGCAGAAACCATGCTGACAACCGCAAAGGAAATCAGGACAAGGTATAAGCTTGATGTTGAAATAGCTGTTGAGGACCTTGAGTCTGTTTTTGGCAGCATGGTCAGCGGCAGAATCAGCAGGGATGCTGTTTTTGAGGTGTTTGTTGAGAAGGCAAGGGGAAAAAGCCTGAAGGATGCTTTGGAGAAGTACAGGCTGCTTTCCGATGATGAGCTTGAAGGAGAAGTCAAGTCTGTAATCGCAGCAAACAAAGCCCTTCCTCTGCCTGTTCTCATCGGCAAGGCAATGGAGAAGCTGAGGGGCAGGGCTGAGGGGAAGAAGATTGTTGAGCTGGTCAGGATGCTGGGCGGCAGGTAATAGCAAGCAATAAACTATTTAAAGCCGTGTTTTACCTCTTTCTTTTGTTGTCAACGCCTCCGTAGCATAGTAGCTAATGCGCCAGACTTGTAGCTTTGCAAGTCATCTGGAGACCAGGGGTGCAACTCCCCTCGGAGGCTTTGATTTTGTGTGCTGAGTAAATGGATAATGAATTGTAACCTTGGTCAAGTGCGAACATTTTAAATATGTGGGAATTATCACCACTAACATGATGCTTTCAGATGGACCTATGAAACAAAAGGAAAGATTTATAAGTCTTAATAGTCAGAAGGATAGTAGTATGAAAAAAGAGGGTTCGTCAGTTTCTGGTATATCAAGATTATCATCGGGTGAGATTAAAAAGTATGAAGGCAAGTTTGTTGGTATAGTTAATGGTAAAGTTGCATTTGCAGATTCCAATGCACAGAAAGTCATAGATTGGGTTCTAAAATCCAATGCCACTGATAAGGTGTTCTCCTCAATTCCTAAAGCAGGAGTTTTCTTAGTGAAATAAAGATGGCAATCCCTTTTGATTATATACCTTATCCTCCTTATCATCCTGACCCTCGTTTCAGGCCGATGGTCAAGGTTTCCTTTATAAAGGACAATCGCAAATTTCCAACTGATGCTTTAGTTGATTCTGGGTCTGATATAACGCTATCATTTGTAGAAATTGGGGAAAGTTTAGGAATAAATTTTAAATCTCCAAATACTAAGAAAAATGTGGAACTTATGGGTTTTGAATTCGAGTCTGAATTTTTTGGTTTAGGAAAAGACCCTATTAAAGTATATACTTGCCCTATTTCAATCTTAATGCATGATAGAAAAGAAATAATAGTGGTTCGCTGGATATGTCATAAGATGGATTCAAATACTGATTTTCCAGTAGTATTAGGACAAGATAGCCTTTTTATGTGCTTTGTTGCACAATTATTCAGATTCTTGCCACTTCAAAGTCTATTTTTAGTTCGTTGAAGAGCTCAACCATTTTAGGCAGATCTTCCTTTTTGTGCAGCGTGAGCACCATCTTCTTCTCTTTCGTGTACGGAATTTTTT
>JACPIG010000107.1 GCA_016188205.1 Candidatus Woesearchaeota archaeon | reverse complement strand
CTAGATCCTTTGGCATTCTTATATTGAACTGCTCCGTTTCCATAATAACCACTCGCATAGTATATGATAGCAATTGCTATATAAAGTTTTCGGTTTATCAATTATCGGTGACTGGCATAGTTAATGGCATCAACAAGTTTAATTTACAAAAAGGCAAACTATTTAAGCATGTGCCGCCATAAAAGGCGTAATACATGGGGGTGGTATTTATGGTTGACAAAATGGGCTTGCTGGTTGAGCTGCGTGAGAGGATTCTTGAGCACAGCAGCATAAAGGACTCAAACCTTGCAGACGAGATTGCAAGGAGATGGCTGAAGGCATAGGCTAAATTTAAAATAGTAATGTTTATATATAAGCAAAGCCAGAAAACAGTATACTGGACGCTACAGCCGTCCTGTAATCGCAAAAAAGGTGATGATTGATGGCTAAGAAGGCGCAAGCCGCAATGGAATTCTTAATGACCTATGGCTGGGCCATACTGGTCGTCCTAGTCGTCATAGGCGCTTTGGCTTATTTCGGCGTTCTGAGCCCGGACACACTGCTTCCGGAGAAGTGCACTTTGCCAATTCTGCTCAACTGCAAGGACCACAAGGTCACTGACACTTCTGGAACTGATACCATAATGTTATCAATTCTTAACGGCGCAGGCAGGGATATGAAGATTTACAGAGTAAACTTTACATCAGACTCAATAGCACCAGCAAGCTTCGGCAACTGCGATAATACTACGGCTGTTACGCTAAAAAATGGCGATAGTGTTTCTATCACTGCTTACAAATCAGGACCAGATTCCTGCAATTTGGCAAACACAGGCCGCTCAAAGAACCGCTACAAGATCCAAGTAACATACAGCTGGCTTGACAGCACATCCACGACACACACGCTTGACGGCGAGCTGCTGGCAAAGACAGAGAAGGGCTGAACATAGAAATGTTTATATATGAGCCAAGCCAGAAAACAGTACACTGGATGAAATAGTATATTGGACGCTACAGCCGTCCTGTAATCGCAAAACATAAACACAAAAAGAGGGTGATGCTTAATGGCTAAGAAGGCGCAAGCCGCAATGGAATTCTTAATGACATACGGCTGGGCCATACTGGTCGTCCTAGTCGTCATAGGAGCACTGGCTTACTTCGGAGTCCTAAGCCCAGACACACTGCTGCCAGAAAAATGCACTTTACCGATTCTGCTCAACTGCAAGGACCACAAGGTCACTGACACTTCTGTAACAGATACGATAATGTTATCAATTCTTAACGGCGCAGGCAGGGACATGAGGATTTATGGTATAAACCTGACTTCAGATGCCATATCAAGCACTGGAGGCATCTGCTCAACAGGCACTATTTCAGTTGACCTGGCGAATGGCGACACCGCAGCATTCACGGCAGACAAGGATTCGCCCCCAACAGCCGCGAAGTGCGTTTTGGCAGACACAGGCCGCTCAAAGAACCGCTACAAGATCCAGGTAACATACAGCTGGCTTGACAGCACATCCACGACACACACGCTTGACGGCGAGCTGCTTGCAAAGTCAGAGAAGGGCTAAGCAGCCCCTTATTTTTCTTTTTTCTTATGATATAGAGAATTGCGCTATGAGTGAAATTATTGGCGCAATTCTAATCTCGTAAATTGCACGACAAATATTTGACCGATTACCGCAATTTACGATATTATAACAAAATATTTATACTAAACAGCCCGAAGCTTGTTGCGTGATGAGAAAGACTTATTATTTCCTGTTTGCTGCGGTTTTTGCTCTTGTTGCTCTTTCTGCCGCTGCAGGCGCTGCCATCAGCATTGACAGCGTGAGCAAGAGGCAGCTTAACATAGGCGACAAGCTGACTGTTTCCTATAATTTGTCTTCTGGCAGTGACGTGGAGGCGATTTTCAGGCTGGGGCTTAAGTGCAGTGGCTTTGAGCTTGACTATTACACAATCCCGGTCAGCCTGAAGGCAGGCGGCAACAAGAGCGTGGTTGCTCCTCCGCTGACTGTGAACAGCCAGATGCTCGGCTCCTGCGCGATTAAGGCTTTGCTCCAGTCAACTGACAAGGTTTCCTCAGAGGAGCTGCAGTCTGACCAGTTTGACGTCACGAACAGCATTGGGGTGAAGCTTGAGACTGACGGCAGGACATTCTTTCCGGGAGAAAAACTGGAATTAAGGGGTTCTCTTGAGGAGAGCTTCAATACCCTGAATACCGTGACTGTTACGATGGAGAGGCAGGCAGTGACTCTTGGCGTCTCTGAGAAAAGCTTCAACCTGACTCTTGAGCTTCCAAAGACCATAAAGTCAGGCACGCATAAGCTGGCAGTTATTGTTAATGATTCATACGGCAACAGCGGTGAGTCCAGCCTGGTAATAACATTAGCACAGGTTCCTACAGGCATAGCTCTTAACGCTGACAGGGAAAGAGCCAACCCCGTCGAGGAAATCAAGCTGTATGCTGTGCTTCTTGACCAGGCTAATGACAGCATGCAGGGAAGGATTTCAGTCAGGCTTCTGCGTGACAAGGACGAGCTTTTTGCCAGGGAGCTTGACTCAGGCGAGCTTTCTGCTTACAAGTTTGACGCTTATTCTGTGCCGGGAATCTACACTCTCAAGGCTTCTTCCCTTGGAATCAAGGCAGAGAAGAAACTTACCATAAACACGGTTGAGGACATATCCATTAATTTTGACGGGAAAAGGATTATAGATGTGAAGAACACAGGCAACATTGATTATGAGAAATACGCTGACATAAGGCTTTCCTTGGATGACGGCTCGGAGCGCGTGCTGGTCAAGAAGCTGAAGCTGAAGCCCGGCGAGCTTGCTTCATTTGACCTCTACAAGGAAGTTCCGGCAGGGACTTACACTGTCAGCTTCATATCGGGAAACGAGCAGAAGGAATATCCGAAGGTGGCTACTGAGGACGAAAGGTCCTTCATGAAGAAGCTTGGCGATTTGCTTGGCGGCGTGACAGGGCTTGTTGTTGGCACTAATGCGAGTGAAGGCGTGCTGTTCAGGAAGCCCTTCCTCGTGACTGCAACTGTGCTGGCGATAGTTGTGCTGCTGATTGTGATTTACAGGGGCGAGAAGAAGCGCAGGGCTGAGTCTTCACAGAACAGGATAGACAGCATGGAGACTGAGAAGGCAAGGATTCTTTCATCAGGAAAAGAGGAAGTAACTGAGCACAAGTCCTCAACCCTTTCAAGGGACGACCCTGACAACAGGAAGTTTGTTGAGGAGATGCTTAAGGGCAAGCAGTTTAAGTGACACCAAACCTTTAAATCATTCCTGTTTCTTCCACAGCGTATGATAGTTTTTAAGGAAAATCCGGACTCTGAAGAGGGCATAAGCAGGATTCTCAACTCTGTTGTGAAGCAGTGGTTCTTCTCAAGGTTCAAAAGCTTCAGTTTGCCTCAGCTCTTTGGTGTTCTGGAAATCCACAGCAGGAAGAACCTTCTGGTTTCTGCGCCTACAGGCGCTACAAAGACGCTTACTGGCTTTCTTTCCATTCTTAACGAGCTTGTTGATTCTGCCGGGAAGGGCTTGCTCATGGACAAGGTGTATTGCGTTTACATTTCTCCGCTCAAGGCTCTGAACAATGACATTGAGAAGAACCTGAAGGAGCCGCTTGCAGAGATTGAAAGGATTGCCGGCAAAAAACTTGGTATACGGATTGCTGTGCGCACAGGCGACACAACAACAGCAGAGAAGGCGAAGATGCTGAGGAAGCCTCCTCACATACTTATCACGACTCCGGAAAGCCTTGCGATAGTTCTTAGCTCTTACAGGTTTGTGGAAAACCTGAAGGAAGTTGAATGGTGTGTTGTTGACGAAGTCCATGCCCTGGCGGATAACAAGAGGGGCACGCATCTTGCATTGAGTCTTGAGCGCCTTCAGGCTTTAAGCCCTGCCATGTGCAGGATAGGTCTCAGCGCGACTATTGCGCCTCTTGAGGAGATGGCAAAGTTCCTTGTGGGGCTTGAAGGCATAAGTGACGGCGCTGGCAGCAGGGATGACAGCTACAGGGACTGCGTGGTTGCTGATGTTCAGTTCGTCAAGAAGATGGACCTGAAGGTGTTAAGCCCTGTGGCTGACCTCATTGATACAGAGCATGGAAAGATGCACGCGGCAATGTATGAGCTGATAGACAGCCTTATCCAGAGCCACCGCACAACGCTTATCTTTACAAATACCCGCTCTGCAACTGAGAGGGTTATTCATTATCTCAAGGAGAAGTTCCCGAAGAGTTACCTGGCTGAAGAGCAGTCTATCGGGGCTCATCACGGCTCCTTGTCAAAAGCGCATAGGCACGCTCTTGAGAAAAGCCTGAGGGAGGGGAAGCTTAAGGCTGTTGTGAGCAGCACATCGCTTGAATTGGGAATAGACATTGGCTACATAGACCTTGTTATTCTGCTTGGCAGCCCGAAGTCTGTGGCAAGGGCTATACAGCGCATTGGCAGGTCTGGCCATAAGCTGCAGGAAACCTCAATGGGAAGGATTGTTGTGCTTGACAGGGATGACCTTGTTGAGTGCGCTGTGATTCTGAAGTCTGCGGTTGAGAGGAAGATAGACCGCATACACATCCCGAAGGGCTGCCTTGACGTGCTGGCACAGCAGATTTTCGGCATAGCCATAAGCCGGAAAATACATGAGAAGGAGCTTTTCGCGCTTGTCAGGGGGGCTTACCCTTACGAGAACCTGAGCTACAGGGACTTTAAGGATGTCATTGATTACCTTAGCGGAAAGCATGTCTCGCTTGAGGACAGGCACATCTATGCGAAGATATGGCATGACGAGGAAACGGGCATGATTGGAAGGCGCGGGAAAATGAGCAGGGTCATTTACATGACCAACATAGGAACTATTCCTGACGAGACCTTCATAACCGTGAAGGTTGGCGAGCAGGTCATAGGAAAGATTGACGAGGCGTTCCTTGAGCGGCTTAGGCATGGAGATGTTTTTGTTCTTGGCGGCGAAAAGTATGAGTTTCTGCACAGCAAGGGCACTGTTGCTTATGTTAACGCCTCTGTTTACAGGGCTCCAACCATACCGAGCTGGTTCTCTGAGATGCTGCCTCTCAGCTTTGACCTTGCCATGGACATAGGCCGCTTCAGGCGGCTTGTTGAGGAAAAGTTCAACCATAACAAGCCAAAGGATGAGGTAATCAGCTTTATCAACGAGTACCTTTATGCGGATGCAAACGCCGCAAGCTCAATTTATGAGTACTTCAGGGAGCAATACCTTTATGCTGAAATCCCGCATGACAAAAAAATAGTGGTGGAAACGTATTCTGACAGGGGCAGGCATTATGCCGTGTTCCACGCATTGTTCGGCAGGCGGGTGAATGACTGCCTGAGCAGGGCTGTTGCCTTTGCCATTGGAAGGACGCAGCACAGGGATGTTGACATCGGCATAAATGACAACGGCTTCTTTGTCAGCTATGAGAAAGGCGTCAACGTGATGGCTGCTTTCTCGCTTCTGAAGTCTGAGAAGCTTGACCTTGTCCTGAGCAGCGCGATTGACAAAACAGAGGTTTTAAGGCGCCGTTTTAGGCACTGTGCAGGCCGCGCATTGATGATTCTTCGCGAGTACATGGGCAGGAGGAAGCACGTCGGCAGGCAGCAAACCTCCTCAATGATTCTGCTCAGCGCTGTGAAAAGGATTTCAAACGACTTCCCAATACTGAAGGAGGCAAGGCGCGAAGTCCTTGAAGACCTGATGGACATAGAAAGCACAAGGGCTGTGCTGAAAGGAATTGAGGAAGGAAAAATCAGGCTCAAGCTTGTAAACTCAGGCAATATCCCTTCTCCCTTTGCATTCAACATCGCGCTTCAGGGCTACACCGATGTGATGAGGATAGAGGACAAGACTGAGTTCTTAAGAAGGATGCACAAGGCAGTGATGGAGAGGATAAAGGGGAAGGCGTAAAGGCTTGCCACATTGCTGCGCTAATGATATTGTACAGGAACCATAACGCCTTCTGCACATACACGTACAATTCTTTGCCCAAGCGAGCCTGCCTGTATGGCTTGCCAGTTGTCGTATAATGGGTCGTAAGGCGGCTCACAGACAACTTGCTGCATAACCTTTACTCCACCAGAGCTTTGTCCAAGAGGTATGCTCGTAACTCTTACATCTCTGCCAACGAGCCCTTCTAACCCTTCCTGCCCGTCTTGTGCCAGAAACGGGACTTTTGTAACTACTCCATCTGCTCTTCTAATAGAAAGCATCGTGCAGACAAGCAGCCCATCCGCGCCCCTTACTGGTTCAGCGCTTGTCAATGTGCCGTAAGTGTTTGCATGAAACGGCGGTCGCCAATATGAGTCCATAACCAACACCTCCTCAAGCCCTTAATTCAACAGGGAGTTGGAGCCAGGATTTAAAGCTTGTGCAAATTTTTGACTCGCTCAACAAACTGCCGCGCATCTTTGCCCAGCTCTTCCCTGACCGCATCAAACACAATTTCGTCATCAATCCTGCCGTACTTATCATAATCCTTTGCCCTGTACAGGACCTTGTTGTTTCTGGCTATTTCCCTCTTTATTTTTTGCGGCAGAACATCGAATACCTGCACGTCAACCTTCTCAGGCAGCTGCCCTGAAACGCTTATCCTGAACTCAGTAGCCTCTTTCAGGGATATTGCCCTGAAGACAGCGCATATGTCTATGTCAGACCTGCTTGTGTATGTTTTGTCTGAAAAGGAGCCGAAGAGGAGCACTGCCCTGATTCTGTCCGAGAGTTCGTCTTTGAGTAT
>JACPIG010000106.1 GCA_016188205.1 Candidatus Woesearchaeota archaeon | reverse complement strand
TCTCTTCCAGACGCGGTTTTTACCTTCAGGATTTTTGACTTCAGCGGATGCTTTATCAAGCCCGTTACTTTGCTGATTACAACCTTTCCTTCGCTGTCAAAGCAAACAGCTTCCACATCCTGCATGTTCCTGTCAACAACCTCCCCTATCGGCACCCTTTTAACCAGCCCCTTATCCACAATGAGTATCTTTTCATCCGGAGGAAGGCTCTGACCATAATATTTTGACATTATTTCCGGACCATTAATCAGAATAAAGTGGGCATTCGTCTCATTGGCAACCGCCTTTGCAAGCAGCGTCTTGCCAGTTCCGGGAGGGCCGTGCAGGAGAACTCCTTTTGGCGCCTCTATTCCAAGCCGCTCAAAAATCTCAGGATGCTTCAAAGGAAGCTCAACCATTTCGCGGATTTTCTTTATCTCCTCACTCAAGCCGCCTATGTCCTCATACGTAACTTCAAGAGACGCCTCCTCAGTAACCTCAACAGCCTCAGGATTGAAAACGACCTCAGTCAGGTCGCTTATAATCACAGCCTGCTTAGGCATGGTGTCAACAACAACAAACTTAATGTCACCAAAGCCAAAGCCGTAAACATCCTCATCAAGCATCCTGAAGATGTCCTCAAACGGGCTGTGGCTCATAGTCGTCCTTCTCCTTGTGCCGCCGCCCATGGCAACAATATCGCCCTTTGTAAGAACCCTCCCAAGAAGCCCCTGCTTGAACAGGTCAGCAGAAGCCCTTATGATAATGCCCTTCCTGGCAGGCGCAATCGTAATCTTCTTAGCCTCCTTCACATCAGCCTTCTGCACAGAAACAAGCTCGCCGATGCTCGTCTTGGAGTTGCGCCTGATAATGCCATCCATCCTAATTATGTTAAGCCCTATGTCGCCGGGATAAGCCCTGTCGGCAATGGCAACAGTCTTCCTCGTGCCCTCAATCTCAACAATGTCCCCGGGCCTGACGCCAATCTGGTGCATAAACGCAGTGTCAATCCTCACAATGCCCTTATTGACATCATCCTGAACCGCCTCTGCAACCTTCAGCTTAAGCTCCTTCTCAGCCATTCGCAGCAGGATTCCGTAGGGGTAAATAAAGGTTTCGGAAGAAGAATTCTCATCAAAGTCAAAATCAAAATTTATTCTGCAAAACAAATAACTTTAAAAACACGCCCAGATTCGTGAAGGACAGGATGATTATCGGACTAAACTTCAAAAAGCTGCACATGGAGAAAAAGGCAGCTGTAGACGGCAAGGTTGACATAAACAACAACGTCTCAATAAAGGACGTAGAGGAATCAGAATTTGCTCTTGGCAAGGAAAGGCAGAAAGGAATAACTTTCCTTTTTGAGTTCACATCAAAATACGAGCCGGACATCGGCGAGATACTGTTCACAGGAGAGCTCCTATACCTGGGCGAGCCAAAGACAAATGAAGATATACTGAAGGGCTGGAAAAAGGGGAAGAACGTGCCGAAGGAGATAATGACAGAGGTTGTGAACACAATACTCACAAGGTGCAACATAGAAGCGCTTTTGCTAAGCAGGGATGTGAACCTTCCTCCGCCAGTTCCGCTGCCAAAGGTGAAGGAAGCGTAATAAGAAAAGCAATAAGAAAAAAAATGAGAAGGCTGGAACAAATGCCTGAATACAGCCTTATAGTTCTGGCACACAATGAAGAGAAACTGATAGAGGAAGCCCTCAAATCCATGCGGGCACAGGCTTACAAGGATTATGAAATCATAGTTGTAGACAACAACAGCACAGACAAAACAGGCGAGATAGCAAAAAGGCACGCAGACAAGGTTCTCTCAGAGAAAAAAATCAGCTACATGAATGCAGCTGTGACAGGGGCAAGGGCGGCAAAGGGAAAATACATAGCTTTCTGCGACGCAGACACCCATTACCCTAAAAACTGGCTGCTTGAAATCAACAGGGAGTTCGCCAGGAACAGAAAGCTTGTTGCAGTATACGGGCCAGCCGGATTTTTTGACCACAACCCCTTTTACAACGCGATAAGCGGGCCGTCACACACAATATTCCTTTCCCTCGCAAGGCTTTTCGGGCAGCACGTAGCGCCATCATTCAACACAGTGATGAAAAAAGAAGCGTATGAGAAAGCAGGAGGCTACGACCCTGAGAGATATCCATTTGTAGCATTTGACGTGGAACTTGCAAAAAGGCTGAAGAAAACCGGAAAGATGAAGCTAAAGCCCTTCAATCATGTGAATACGTCTGCAAGAAGATTCAGGAAGCACGGAACAATGGCAACGGCACTCATGCTGATGGAAGCTGTCTTCAAGGTGTTCCTCAACTCCAGGCAGAGAGTCAGCTATGAGGAATACAACAGGATAAAGACAGAACAATGAGAGGACAATTAAAATGACAGAGCAGTGAAAATGGACAAGCACGCACTAAAGAGGATTTCTCATGTAGCCACAAGAAAAGGCATGACTGTGAACGAGCTTGTCAGGGAGATGGCTGCCTCAGGAGTCATGGGAGCAGGAAACCTTGCACGTGCCGTTGACATCACTGAGAAAATGATAAAAGACAAGGAATGCAAAGTCTTCCTTGGCCAGGCAGGCGCAATGATACCCGGCGGAATGAAAAACCTCCTCATAGAGATGGTTGAGCTTGGCTGGATTGACGTTCTCGTCACAACAGGGGCAACACTGACACATGACCTTGTAGAAGCTCTGGGATTCAGCCACTATCAGGGCAGAGCTGATGCTGACGACGGCGAGTTGCACAAGGAAGGATGGGACAGGATGTATGACAGCTACATGCCAAACGACGTTTACCCGAAAATGGAAGACTTCCTGCAGCCCATACTAAAATCCATGATTGGAAAGGAATGGACGATAAAGGACTTCCTCTGGGAAATAGGAAAGAACGTAAAGGCAAGGTCTCTGCTAAGCGCATGCGCAGCAAAGAAAGTGCCCTTGTTCTGCCCTGCAATCTCGGACTCAGGAATCGGGCTGCAGGTATGGGGGTTCATACAGAAAAACAAGCTGATGGTTTCTGCGTTTGACGACCTCAAAGAGATTCTTGACATAGCATGGACAGCAAAGAAAAGCGGAGTCATCTACATAGGCGGAGGAGTTCCCAAAAACTACAT
>JACPIG010000105.1 GCA_016188205.1 Candidatus Woesearchaeota archaeon | reverse complement strand
GGAAAGGCTCTGGGGGTGCAATTTGAGCATAGCTCAAATGCACATTTGCGCTTCACGCAAATTGTGTCCGAAGGAACAACCCTCCCCCAGCGCACCACTAAACGGCTACTGCGGTGCAGCGGCAGGCCAGTGGCTGGCGAGCCGGGGGTCGCCCCCTCCGGGGTGGCGAGAGCTTTCGCAAAGCGAAAGCGTCCAGCCATTAATGACATTAACAAGTTTACTTTACTCATTTTCAGCAATCTACTCTAAGTCTTTCCATTCCTTTATTGCGCGCTCATACCTTTCAAGAGTGCCTGTATCAAACCATTGGCCGCTGAAAGGGTAGCCAAAAAGCTTTCCCTGCGCAGCAAGCCTCGGAAAGACGTCCTTCTCAAGCATCGCAAAGCCCTCCGGGATGTAGTCCAGAATTTCTGGCTCCATCATGTAAAGCCCCGCATTGATAAGGTTTGAAGGGGCCTTCTCCTTTTTCGGCTTCTCAACAAACTCAAGAATCCTGTTTCCCTGAAGACGAGCAACTCCATAAGCGCTCGGGTCCTCAACAGTTGTAAGGGCAACAGTTGCAGTTGCCCCGTTCTCCTTATGCGTCATGTACATATCCGCCAAGTCAATGTCCTTGAGCTCATCTGCATTGCAGGCAATAAAGGCCTGTGTGAGGAACTGCCTGGCAAGCCTTAAAGGGCCAGCTGTGCCTAATGGCTTGTCCTCCTCAACATAGCTTATGCTCATGCCAAGCCTCTTGCCGTTGCCAAATGTTTCTTTTATCTTATCACCCTTGTAGCCTACGGATAGAACTATGTTTTTTATTCCATACTTCCTGAAAAGGTCAAGGATGTGCTGGAGCAAAGGCTTGTCATGAAGAGGCAGCAAAGGCTTCGGAAGCTCATGAGTGATTGGCTGAAGCCTTACGCCGCGACCGCCTGCAAGTATAAGCGCTGTCTTTGGCATGTGGTTGCCCAATGCCTGCATAAGAAGAAGCTCAACTGCATGGCTGCGGTTCTTAATCTTCAATCCGTCAACACGCCTGTCAACTTCCCCCAGAAGCTCCGAGCCAAGCGTAAGAGTAACCCGTTCCTTCATTTATTTTCACCCCAGATGCCGGGCAGCAAGCATTACAGGTATATAAATCTTGCGGAATGTAATACAAAGTAGGATAAACGAAACATTTATATACTTTCATCATATAAAGTATGATAACGTAATATGAACAGGCGAGCGAGGTGATGCCATATGGCACATGAAATCCATGAAACAATGTTTGAGATGGAAAGCGACGACTTCTATGACGACTTTGAAGAGGCGCTTGAGAACGATGGGATAAGCCCTGAGGAGGAAGGATTCATGAAGGGGTTTGCTGAGGCGTGAAATCAGCCATAATGTTTATATAATGGCTTTCAGCTATTTAAGCCATGCAAAAAGAGAGGCAAAAGAGTGCCCAGGCAGCAGTAGAATACGCCATGGTGGCGGCTTTTGCCCTGCTCATAATAATACCGGCAACATACTTCTTCTACTCATACAGCCACAGCGCGCAGCAGCGCATCAATGAGGCACAGCTTGCAAAGCTCGGCAGAGACATAACAAACAATGCAGAGTCCATCTACTACCTTGGCTACCCTTCCCAGATAACTCTGGAAGAGCAGATGCCGGCAGGCATAAGGCACATAAGCGTCTACAGGGACTGGAACAAAAAAGTAAACGAGCTGAACTTCCAGTATTATTCAGGAAGCGGATATGCGGAGAACTCTTTCCCGTCAAGGATAAACATAATGGGCTTCTTTGAAAACACCTCATGGACAGAAGGAACAAAGAATGTGCGGCTGTTTGCTTCAAGAAACAACACAGGCGCGCCATACGTTCTGGTAACGTTCGTCGGTGACTGCGCCTTCCAGGACAACTATAACTCTGACGGCATCGGAGCTGTTGATGAACTCGATTTTGCAGTATGCAGCAGCTGCCTTGGGCAGCAGGCATCCGGAGCATGCGAGCCATGCGACTACAACGGCAACTGCAAAGTGGACTGGGCAGACCTCGTGATGTGGAAGATACTCGTCAACGGCAACAATCCGCCAAAAGCAGAGATTACAGGACCGGCAACAGCAACAGCAGGACTCCCAGCAACATACACAATCCAGGCATCAGACGTTGACTCAAACCTTAACCACATAGAGCTTTACGCGACGCCGGCAGCGAGCGAGCTGCTCACAACCATAGGAAGCTGCGACTTTGCAGAAGCAGAAACAAGCACGTGCGCACAGGCATGGACACCAGCGACAGCAGGAACATACTACCTGATTGCAACAGCCAGGGATTCCACAGCCGCTCCGGGAACAGGCTTGTGCAGCGGCAACCCTTTCGGGCTGAGCAGCGGCATGGCTGACTGCGGATTCAAGGACTACGTAACAGTAACCGTATCATAGCAGCAGCCGCATAATAGCAGAAACCTTGCCATAGCCCACCACAAAAAGATGGTATCAAAACACGCCCAGTCAGCAATGGAATCAGCCATGCTCATCACATTCATGACAGCAATACTGACAATATTCCTTGCAATGGGAACGCAGAAGCTGCTGGACGTAAGGGCAAACAAGGACATAGCGCTGATTGAAGATGTCGGAACAGTAATTGACGCCGAGCTGAAGCTGGCAGTATCGGCACAGGAAGGATACATAAGGGTTTTTGAGCTGCCATACAGCATAGGCGGGCACAATTACACTGTGCTGCTTGAAAACAACAGCGCAGTTTACATCTCATATGCCGGCTATCTGGATAATTATACCGCCGTTGTGCTTGCAGGCAGAAGCATAAACGGCACAATAAGGCCAGGACCAAACAGGCTGACAAAAACGAACACAACAATACTTATTACGCCATTCTGCTTTGACGAAGACAATGACGGCTACGGAAACATGAGCTGCTACGGCAATGACTGCAATGATGAAAATGCAAACATCAATCCGGGAAAACTTGACATCTGCGGCAACAGCATAGACGAGGACTGCACAGGAACAGATGCGGCATGCGACGCCCTGACATGCGCTATCAGGAGCTCTGACTGCAATTCCCTGATTGGGGAGACGGATATTATGCATATATCCCTCTATGGAGGGCATGCGGAACTACCATCACAAAACAACTACCCGTCCAGGATATGCTGTTCAAGACCTGCCACAGGACCTGACGCAGGACCATTAGACACAACATGCAGCGAAGCGACTTTCGCAAAGCTGTCAGCAGAGACAAATGCTCATGTGGAAAAGTCAACATCCTTAAACTACTTGGTAAACGCGTGCATGTCAGCCCCTGACACGAGAAAGATAGAGTGCAGCTACGCTGACGCTTCTGACTGCGCAGCAGCAGGATACACGGCGTGCCTCTTCACAATGTCATCTCAAACAAACGCAATTGTATCAGACTGCCAGATAGCGCCACTGCCGATTTCGGTGTGCTGCAGACTTATCTGACCGGGCAGAGCTCGGCGAAGTCAAGTTTTGTGTGCTGAGGAGCTGACCGTGCCCAAGAAATGCTTGGGCGATTTTCTCTCCCACACGGTAAGCGAGGGGGAGAGAAAATCAGTCTGGTAAGACCACGGTCAGCTTTCCCATAACTCGATCACCGATTTGCAGAAAGGTTTATATATAAGCGTATTCTATTAAGAATCTATGCAGAAGCCAAAAAGAATCTTAAAAGATTCTAATAAGATTCAAGTGACGTTCAACTCCGCGCAGCTTGGCATGGTTGACGAGTTCAAGGGGCTTTTTGGGGACACAAGGTCAGAGGTTGTAAGATACATAGTTGCAAACTGGCTTCTGGACAATATAGGCATCAAAAGAGGTGAGAAAAGATGAATGGAAAGAATGCTCCGGCAATATTTGCATCGGCACTGGCTGCGCTGCTCATGATGCTCATGCTGCTCATACTTGCGGGGCTTGCCTTTGCCGGGCTGCCAACAGTTTACCATCCCGCAGGCGACATAATGCCAGGGAACTTCTCAGAAGGCGGCTATTCCTTCCCGAATGCAAGCAGGGTAGGGATTGGAACACCAAGCCCGGGTTATACCTTAGACGTAATCGGAAATGTTGGCTCACAATACCACGGGCTTAGCGGACTGGCCGGAGGGAATGGAATATTTATTGAAGCAACAGACGGCTCAGCCGGATATGGAAGCAGGCTGAGGTATGGCGGAAACGGAACAAATGCAGATACATTCCAGATACAGGGTGTTGGAAATGCAGTCAAGCTTCACATAAGCCCTCAGGGCAACGTCGGCATTGGGACGATAAGCTCTGACGCGAAGCTCACAATACAAAGCGCAGCAACAGGCAGCGGGCTGCACATCAGGGCAGCGGAAAACCCACCTGACTACATGCTGAAAGTTGAAGACCAGGACGGCTCTGTCCAGGGAATGTACATTGACGACCTTGGAAGGGTGGGCATAGGCACAACAACACCGAACGCAACCCTGCAAATAAATAAGACCGGAGCAGTCACTAACAGCTGCGGAGGAAACTGGATCAATGATGCGTCCGCAATAATGTTCAGGCAAAACCCCGGCGGAGGATGCGGAGATGACGCATACATAGCATATTATACCACTGCCAGTG
>JACPIG010000115.1 GCA_016188205.1 Candidatus Woesearchaeota archaeon | reverse complement strand
TCTAAGCCCCCCTTGAATACAGGATTGAACATGCTGCGTAGATGTTGGTTAAGGCGACTTTATAAAACTTTCGTTTATAGTCACTTAATAGTGGTTGCTTTTTTGTGTTGCGCTTCACTCAGAATAAGTCTCTGCCGTGAACTCGTAAACCTTCGCGTTCTCATCCTGCCACAGCTCAGGGGCAAGCCCTGCCTTCTGGCACAGCGCGTCAAGAAGCTCTTCATGGCTCATGCCCTCTGTTTCCTTCGGCAAAAGAACGCCCTCATTCGGACCGAGCCGAATCATGCAGCCCTTTTTGCCCGGCTTCAGCTTCTTCAGCAGGCTGTCCTTGCTGCCTTTTATCTCAGCAGGCTTTGACAGCACAGACACTTCAAACTTCACATCCTTAAGCTCACCCTGCTTTAACGGGAGAAAACGAGGGTCCTCAAAAGCAGCTGCCTTGGCAGACAGAACAACAGCCTTTGCAATTGTGTGCACCGGCTCGGGAAAGCCGACAGAGCCCTTTAACTCGCCATTTTTGTAAATCTGAACAAAAACGCCTGCCTTTCTGCCAAACTTCTTTTCAAGCGCCGAAAAATCATACTGTGAGCCGGCAAACACAGAAGAAACAGCATCCCTTGCAGAACTTGGCAACAAGCCATATGCGGCCATTTTTCCTGCTATTATTTTACCTCTTATTTTACCTCTTACTTTATCTTTGACAAATCCTTTTTCAGCTTTTCCGTTTCCTTCAGAAGCTTATCAGCGGCTTCTGCAAGCGCCTTTTTCGGCTTCACTTCGCCATCAGTCTCAACAACCAGCTTTGGGATGTCAACAAGCGGATGCGCAACAGCATAAGTTGCAGATTTCACATGCTTGTTGCTCCAAAGCGCAGTTTTCAGCGCGTTGCACAAAGTGTGCGACTCACCCTTCACTTCCATGACAAGCCTCTTGGGCGTGTCCTCAAGAATGTTGAGTTCCATGTGCCTATGGGTTTACGGGGTATTTATATTACTTTCGCTTGCGGCATTGAAGACTGCTCGCAGTATAGAGAGCTGCCTGTGCCGAAAAGCTAGTGGAAATTGATGTCCACGATTTCATGTCTTAGCATCATCTTAAATTGGGTTGCCGAAACTGGACTCATCACCTCTGACCTAAAATAGAAATTAGCGTTAATCCATATTTCAATTGTGCCGCCAGGATAGCCCGGATATGAAAATTTGACTTTGACCTGAGCGTGCCTGATTTCAAGGTTGGCTACGCGAAGCGTCTCTTCCATATTTATTATTCTCAGGCTTACCTTGTCAAAAGAGGATTCAAATTCCTCATCCGATGATTTTTGATATGTTTTGAACATGGCAACTTGCTTCAATTTTTCCAGAAAATCCCTGTTGTCCGTCCTCATAAGAGCTTTTTTCCACTGCGGGTTTATATTTGTTTCCATAACCCACGCTCGGTTCCTTAACACGCATAGCTTGACATCCATGAGACTTCTCATCGCTTCATTACCAAAAGAGCGAAACATTTATATACCAGTTGGTATCTATAGGTACTATGAATAAGCAAATTAATGTAAGATTGCCTGGAACGATATTGATTTCTGCGAAAACTTATGCAGAAGAACACGGATTCAGCAGTATACAAGAGCTAATTAAGGAAGCCATAAGAGAAAAGCTTTTTGAACAGCCGGAAATCTCAAAAGAAGAGCTGGCTTTAGTAAGAAAACTTGTTGAAGCAAGCGAAAAGAAGAATCTTTATGGCACTGAAGAACAGTTATTCAAGAAGCTCAAGACAAGGTAAAAGATGGAATATGAACTAAAGCCATCTCATTTCTTTCTGCAGCAAATAGGCGAACTCAGCGATGAGGCAAAAAGAATTGTTGAAGACAAGTTAAGATTAGTAAAAATTAATCCTTTTCGCAATAAGAGACTTCACGGGTACAACCTTTTCTTGTTTAGGATAAGATTTGAAGACCGGCGCAAAGAAAAGAGAGTCGTCTATCTTGTTGATAAGCCCTGTGTAAAAGTTCTTTGCATTCTTGATAGAGACAAGGACTACAAGGATTTGAAGAAATACTTAAAGAGTTTGGGATACCTGTAATTTTGTCACTCCTGCTTTCATCCGCTTACCCAAATGCCTCTCCATCCTGTAAAGCGCAACACCTATCCTGTGCACATCTCTTTTGTGAAACGCCTGCGTGCGCTTCAAAGGCATATCGTAGCTGACTTTATGCGTTATTGCAAAACCGCCATCCCTGCACAAAGCCCTTACGAACATCTCTGTTGAGGACTTGTGAAAGCTGTAAACAACATCAGCAGTCTGGAACGCCCTGAGAAGAAACTCCCTGTCAGCATGCCGCGCTTTTGTTCCAAATGGCGGGTTCTGGAAAACAACATCCGCTTTTTTGCTGAACTCGCCGATATCGCTGCAAAGCAGTTCTGCTTTGCCTGAAAACTTGCAGATGCCCCTTATCTTATTAAGGTTGGCAGCAGCTATTGAGATAGCTGCTTCATCATTATCAATAAAGTAAACCTTTTTCGCGCCGAGAAGAAGGCAGCCAATACCCAGGATACCTGTGCCGCAGCCAAAGTCAGCTATGACTTTGCCTTCTATGTCACCGTTCATGTAAGCAAGCCATAATGTGCCTGCTGCGGTTTCTGAATCAGTCGTGTACTGCTCTGCCAGAAGCTTAGGGCTGCTGAACTGCCTGAGCTGCGACAAAATGATTGCAAGCCGGGACTTTGTAATATGCCATGTCCTTTCTGCGCGTTCCATTAATGCGCGATGATAACAGCAGGACTATAAATATTGAGAGGTTTGAATATATTTTCACTCGCTCATGACGATAAATCATCGGCGACATGACTTCTCCATCACCGCAAAGTATTTAAGCAACCGGCTTCGTTTGGAAACGCTTTGCTAGTTGATAGTTGTGGGGTGGGAAGTTGAATAGAAAAGGGGGCGTCATAACTCTGTCCTCTGAAATGTCGGAAGCGGATATGCTCAGGTCAGAGCTCAACATGGCCCTGAAAGGGGTCAGGGAAGAGCTGGATGAGCACCTTGACATAAGCAACCAGACAACAGAGGAAGTGCAGTCAAACTACGAATACCTGTGCCGGCTTGACGAAAAGGTTGACAGGCTTGCGGAAAGGATAGAACAGATTGCACTAATGATGAGGAATGCGGGAGTTGTAGTTGCAGAGCAACAGCAGCAGGAGAAGTTTGACCTTACAGAAAAAGAGAAGGAAGTGTTCCTCGTTCTTTACACTGCCGGCAGCATGGTAACGTACAAGGACATAGCCTCAGGCGTTCATGAAAGCGAGTTCCTTGCCCGAAGCTACGTAACGCAGCTCATACAAAAAGGCGTGCCTGTAAAGAAGCGCTACATAAACAGTGCCGCATACCTTGAGCTTGACGCAAGGTTCAGGGAGATGCAGGCGAAGCGCAACATCCTGAACATAAGCCAGAAGACAGTCGGGGAGTTCTGCTAAACCCTCATAAGCCTCTCTTTAATCAGATGTACATCTGATTTTATGCCTGCAATGTCTGTTCTCATTTTGCTTTGCCCTATTTCCAGTTTTGTTATTCTCCGCTCCATAGGGTTGAAGTACAATTTCCAGGAGCTCAGCCCCGAAATGAAAACTCCTACAACCCACTCAAACTCAAGAGGCACGCCAAGACCTGAAAAAAGAGGATCATTCTTTGCAATCCCCACGATTAGAAACGAAGAAGCCAAAACTATCAGCATAAAAGAAACATCGTTGGCTTCAATGCGCGTATAATACTTCTTTATTACGAATCGGGCTATGAGCATTAAGGCCAAAGTAGCCCAAAACATAAGCATGTATATCACAATCATGCCTCTTTTATTTTACCTTCCTCTTCCAGCTTAAACATTACTGCCTCAATCTGCTCAACCGGAAGATGGATATTTCTAATCAAGTCAAGCATACTTATGCGCTTTTTGCCTTGCTCTTTCACCGCAAGCAAATATTGCGTCACTAATTCTTCCGCCTGTTTGCCTGCCGGATGCACAATTATCTGCTCTTCATTTGCTCCATGCAGTTTTCGCAACAGTTTTGGCATTTTGCTCTCCTCCTTTTTGTCTACAGCAAATCTCCCGCATCAGGGCTTTAAATACTTTTCTCCGACGTCCGGAAAACTTCCGGAATGTTGTTTGATGTTGTGCTACCCAAGCCCGTAGCTCGCCCTTATTGATGCTGCCTTGGCGTCAAACTCTGACCTGTTGCGGCTGTCAGCGGCAAATATTGTTGATTTGTAGCCTGACAGGACTCTTCCCAGAACGTCAGGAACAGTGTTTTCACCCTGAGCCGCCCTTGCCATGAATGACATCCTGCTTATCTGCTCACCCATCTCCCTTGCGCCCAGCATCACACATCTTGAAAGCTCGCCGAAGGCGCTGTACACAGCGCTCATGCCTATGTAGCTCTCCCTAAAGAACTGGTAAACGCCCTTGGTCTGCTCAATATGCTCAGCCACGTCGCCAACATAGCTGTTGAGCCTATCAAGAAGAAGCACGCCGTAGTTTACGAGTTCAACATGAGTTGTCAGGACGTCAAGCTCAGACCTCCTGAAAACAGTCGCCTGGTTGAGCTTGGACAACTCATTGTCAAGCTTCATCAGCTCCCTCTTCAGCGAGCCGTGAGCCCTGTAAAGCCTCACATATTGGGGATCTGTCACCTGCGTTCTTCCCAGCCTTTCCTCAGCATCCCTGAAAAGAACAAGCACATCTGAAGCATGACGCTCGGTTTCCCTGTGTCCGTCCAGAGCCTCTGTGAACTTAACCAGAACAGTGCCATCCCTGTACTCTACAACGGTGTCAAGCACCTTCCCTGAATACGCAAGCGCTCCTGAAAGCGAAGAACTCAAGCCCCTTATCACCTGAACTTCCTGATCAAAAAGCTGGTCAAGCGTGACAGCAGGAGTTCCCGGGCGCACAAGCGCCACGGCTTTGTTCACAACCCTTTCGCCAATGTAAAGCGCAGGAGAATTGTTAATCCTTATCCTCCTGTCAATCGCAGACTGCACTGCGACAAGCTCATCAAGCCCTTCCTTTACCTGAAGGAAGCTGCCTGACTCAAAGCCCTTCCTGCCGCCCAAAGCCCTGCGCATCTGGTCAGCAACAGTCTTCTGCTTTTCCTCATAACCGCCGCTTGCAAATCCCTCCTCCTCAAGCCTCCTGAGGAATTCCTCATCATCCTCAATCTGCTCTCCCTTGTTCACAACAGTCCCTTCAAGCACATACATGATTCCCACCTCTTTGCATTTTTCACTTCCTTGCACAGCTGCCGCTATGCGCAATGTGAAGCGTAATGGGCAGCGTTACCTTAGCATCTTCAGCAACTCGTCCCTTACCTGCTGGTATTTTTTGCCGACGTCAAGCTTTTCCCATGACTTGTCATCCCACGGCTTTGCCGAGAACACGGCTCTCTGCTCAGGCGTCATCTGGCGGAAGTCTGTGTTTCCAAGCACGTATTCAAGGTTTCCTGCCTGAGGACCTTCAACGCCGTGAAGCACAGGAAGCTCGCGCCTTTCCCCATTCGGGAAATAAACAAGCATTGGCTCAAGCCTTCCTTCAGCATTCGCCCTTTTGTAGAAGCTGACATCCGCATAGCTGTCAGCGATTTCCTTTCTCCCCTGAAAGCGCTCATCAAGCCAGCTGTCAAAATCAACCCTTGCACCAACATATGCAATGGCTGCTACTGCCGCAGTTGTAAGCGCAAACCTCTTTACCGCCCTGAGAATGCTGATGTCATCATCGCTTTTCTTCCTGTAGCCTGCGCCAATACCTCCTGCGTCAACTCCGCCAATCCCTTTGATTCCGCCAATACCGCCAATCCTCGGACTTGCGAAACCAACCGCATTATATTTTGTGTTTGCCATGCGCCTTATTATGTCAAAGCCTTTTAATATGCCTTTCTGAAGAAAAAGCGGAAGATTTCCGGCGGAAATGATGGAGTTGCGAAACTGCCGGAAAGCTTGCGGAAAAAAGGGCTTTTTCTGGAAGCCCTCCGGATTTTTCGGAAGGCTTATGGCTGATTTTTGGGAACTGCGCTTTTTACCATAATTCAAAAGAAATCCGACACCACCAGTTATAAACTGGCGGAATATTTTTATTTAACTGATATGGCGAATATTTATCTCGGTTAATAGTTGTTAGTTGCAATTACTAAATTATTGAACATGTACCTGAAAGTTAGAATCAGTAACCCGAGTCTCATATGCTCTCTTTACAATTGCTTCACCTCGTGGTGTTGTAAAATATCCGCCAAAAAAATATTCCAATGCATTCCTAAGAACTGCATCAGAGGTGGCTAAGATAGGATCGCCATTTGTATCTCTCAATTGCTTTCGATGGCGCAGTTCATCCATCTCTCCAAATGTTCTTGTTATTACTTCACTAAGAGAATAAGAATCAGCACCATTCATTTCATATCCACACCCTCCCATTAAGACTCCATCAAACCTATACTTAGAAGGGTCTTTCACCCTTTCCCAACTATGCCCCCATTCTGTCCAACTATGTTGAAAATAACATCCGTCAAAAGGCATGACAAATGATACATTTTTTATCCCATCACTTTGCATATAATTCACAATAGACTCAAATGCACTTCGATGACACTGTCCGATCATACCCCCCATCAAATTAATAACACCATTATCAGTTACTAATCCTCTTAGGACAGCAGTAGAGATTTCCCCTCCTTCCGATTGAGTAAGCCTGTACTTCAATCCTCTTCGCAGATACATAGGTAACCTTCGATTTGTCTTTACATGACCCGGTAATTCCTTAAACCCTTGTACTACAAGAACTTCCCCATTCTTATGATTAAATTGTTCTATAGCTGCGCCTATTGCACCTTTTGCTTTTAGACTCCCATCAAATTCCGCATGAGGATGAATTACTATTAGTCTTTCTAAGTCCGGCATCATATGAATACGGAGGAAATAAGACTTTATAAAACTTTCGTTTATGTAACTACTAATAGGTAGTATAAAATTAAGTTTAGTCCGGCCTTTGATTCATTTCATTGATTGCACTTCGTGCTTGATTGGACGGTCTTTTTCTCAACTTTGCGGACGCAATCCGACCCCACTTTGTAGGGT
The DNA here is from genome assembly GCA_016188205.1 of Candidatus Woesearchaeota archaeon. GTDB lineage: Archaea > Nanobdellota > Nanobdellia > Woesearchaeales > UBA10216 > JACPIG01. Next base: position 11,395 of record JACPIG010000115.1, on the reverse strand, counting down.
CTGAGAAACTAACAGGAATTTAACGAGAAATTCGGTCGCTGACGCTAAAAACTACGACAACAAGTCACAACAAATATAAAGAATCCCGGATTGCCAGTCTTATAGCCGGGGAAGGGGCTGGAGAAAGATGCAGACACTCACACTTGAGGCATTGACGCGGAACGTGCAGGGCTGGAGAGTGACTTTTACAGAGGGCACAACGATTGTGCTTGCAACAGGGGCTTACAATGCCAATGCAAGCTTTCAGGAGGTAGGCAGGGCGAATCGCGCCAAGGCAGAACAGCAGCTTCAGCAATTCGGCCGTTTAACCGCGTACATGGCTTATGTAACGAATAAAGCGCATGTGGATGCAAGCCTTCTGGCAACCATAAGCCCCAATGGTGCAGGATTCAGCCTGTGTGTGCTTGTTGGCAGGGTGTTTTGCAGCGGCAACGGCGAAAATCCGGTTCCAAACTTTCAGCAGATACCCCTGCATCCCGGATACATAATATCTGCAGGGCAAAGGTATGACGCTTCTGCTCCAGAAGCGCAGGCTAATGATGTCTTGGCGTGGAAAGCGGTGTTTTAGCTCTCTAATGCGTTCTTTATATCAGAAACAGTCCTCTCAACATTGGTCAGCCTGTTATTTAGTTCGCCAACTTTAATTCTTATGTCGCTTGTGTCCTTTCTTATAGCTGCTCCAAGATGCGCAAGTGATTTATGAAAGTCAGAGTTTGCCTTAGCAAGTCCTATGACGAGCCCGACTGAGATTGCCACATTCATAGTAATCAGCGCAGTCATTGTATTTTCCCCTGTCCAGCTTCCGCCTAAAAGAATCCTGATTAAATCGTAGTTAGGCATAAACCCCTATATTAGCAGCTCCTTAATAAATCTATCGTCGGAAAATCCGGAAGATTTCCGGAAACAGTTTGGACCAATCAGGCACCATATATCCATCTCCGCAAATAAATTTATAAACATCACCGCCGTTTTTCTTCTTAATATGGACGAGTTCAAGAGGGCGGTTGCTGAGGCGATTGCAAAGGCAGCAGGCATGCCACAGGAAGAAGTGATGCAGCTTATTGCAGTCCCTCCTGACAGCAGCATGGGCGACTACGCGTTTCCGTGCTTTGCGTTGTCAAAGCAGATGAGAAAAAGCCCTGTGGAGATAGCTTCCGAGTTGCAGCGCAAGGTCAGGACTGGCGGGCTGATAGAAAAAGCAGCTGCTCAAGGCCCATACCTCAACTTCTTCGTAAACAAGGCGATGCTTGCAGAGGCAGCCATAACAGCTGTTCTCAGGGAAAAAGACGGATACGGCTCGCTGAAGCTCAAAGGCAAAAAAGCCCTCATAGAGCACACGAGCATAAACCCAAACGCAAGCCCGCATGTGGGAAGGGCGAGGAATGCGATATTAGGAGATGCCCTGGCAAGGCTGCTTCGGTTTCACGGATACAAGACAGAAGTGCATTACTACGTCAACGACATAGGAAAGCAGATAGCCATGCTTGTGCTTGGGTGCGAAGGAAAGAGGAAGCTGGAATTCAAGGACCTTCTGGACGAATACATCAGGATAAATGCGGAGATTGAAAAAAGCCCTGAGCTTGAGCAAAAGGCGTTTGCACTGCTCAAAAAGCTTGATGACCGCGACAAAAAAACCATTGCGGAGTTCAGGCGGGTTGTGCAGCTCTGTGTCACAGGGCAAAAAAGGATAATGGAGGGGCTTGGAATAAAATACGATTTCTTTGACTATGAGTCCGCATACCTTTGGAGCAGAAAGACAGAGGAAGTGATGCAAAAGCTTGAGGCAACAGGAAAGGTGTTTGTTGATGATGAAGGAAGGCGAGTGATCAACTTAGAAGGGTTCTCGCTTGCCATGAAAAGCCCTGTGTTCGTGCTCACAAGGGCGGACGGCACATCATTATACGGGCTTAGGGATATGGCATACAACATTGAGAAGACAGGCAGGGCAAAGGGCAGGAACATAGTCGTGCTTGGAGAAGACCACAAGCTGTACTTCAGGCAGGTGGAAGCTGCGCTGTCGCTTATTGGGCTTAAAGCGCCTGAAGTTGTGCATTACGCATTCATACTCCTGCCTGAGGGAAAGATGTCAACGCGCTCAGGAAACCTCGTGCTGCTGGAAGACTTCATGAGGCAAGCTGCGGAAAAGGCGGAGAAGGAAGTCCTGGCAAGGAACAAAAGCATAAGCAGCTCTGAGCTCAAAAAGCTGGCTGAGGCAATCGGCTACGGAGCAATAAAATACCACATAATAAAGGTAAGCCCGGAGAAGAACGTCATGTTCTCATGGGAGCAGGCACTGAGCTTTGAAGGCGAGTCAGCGCCATACATACAGTACGCGCATGCAAGGATATGCAGCATACTGAAAAAAGCCGGGAGTAACAATAAAAAAATCAAATCATCAGGACTAAACTACTCGCTCCTGCAGGCACGCGAAGAAACAGAACTGGCAAAGATAATAGCAGACTTCCCGAATGCTGCGGCAAAGGCAGAAGAGCAGCTAAGGCCGCACATCATCGCAAATTACACCCAGATGCTCGCAGACAGATTCAACAGCTTCTATCACGCATGCCCTGTCATCACAGAAGACAAAGGGCTTATGGATGCGAGGATTGCACTGATAAAAGCCGTAAAGCAGGTTCTGGAGACAGGGCTGGGGCTGCTTGGGATAGAGGCGGTTGAGAGGATGTAGAAAGTCTAAGATGTTTTATGCAGGTCCTGGCTGTAAGGCTCTTTGCTGCGGACCTGACAAGTATTTCTGAACTGCTGCATGCAGCCTTGCTTTGCCGTCCTGCACTATAGTCCCTATCTCTCTTGCGCTATCTGAGCTTTCTGCCCTGTACTGTTCAATCAGCACTAAGGACTCTTCCTGGAATGATACGATTGCGTCCACCAGCTTCCTGACAGAATCAGGGCTGTATGTTGAGCCGTAGCCTGCCTTCAGCGCAGCCTTTTCGAGCGCGTCACCCAGTCCAGCAACATCCTCCAGACCCCTATTCATTCCCTGTGCCATCGCGTCCAGCGTTTGTGTCGCCTCATGCAAGCCGTGCTGAGAAGTGTAAACAGCATCTAAAGTTGTAAATACGTGGCTGTTTGTGGTGAAGAATGTAACCGCCCTCCTGTATACCTGCTCCTTAACTCCGTGTGTCTGGCTAAGCTTTGCAACCAATGTTTCGCCAACATTATAACCCATGTTGAGGTTTTCAGCAACATCCTTGATTAGCTGGTATCTCCTGTCCTCTTCCTGAAATGCCCTTGCCGCCTCGTCCCTGGCCAGCTGCATCCTTGCCTTTTCAGCCTCATCAGCCCCTGAATATGCAGCTAATGCTGCTTCCTTATCGGAATACGCTCCCTTTGCCCTGACCAGCAGCCCCTCCTGCGCCTGCAGGACTTCCAGAGACATGATGCCTGCGTTTTTCAGTGCAAACCTGAAATCAGCGTATGCGTCTAAAATCTCGCTTTCCCTTTCAAGCTGTTTGCGCGTGTCTTCAGAAACAGCATTATACAAGCTTGCGATTCTATTGAACCTGTCATGCGGCGTTCCCCTTCTAACCCTCATCCACAGGTTCGCAGCGCGTTCCTTAAAATCTATGGTGCCGTCCGCCAATTGGGCTATGAGAATTTTTGAGTCTTCTCTTATGGAGTCAAACAAGCCAGTTATTTCCTGATACCTCTGGGCAGAATTCATTTCGCCTACGTTATCCCTGACCAGCTCGTTGAACGCGCTTATGTGCTGCACAGTCTGGGCAACAGCAACAATCCTTGGCTCATCTACAGATCTCATTTCATCAAGAAGGTGCACAAGCTGTGAATCCTCCTCAGCCCTTCTGAGAGTTATTCCGAGCTGTTCAAGAGTTGCCAAAGCCCTGCTGAGATAATCCCCTGCCGCCATTTTACAAGCGAAAAGGCAGGCTGATTTATAAATTTTGTCAATGTTATCATTTCAGAGTCATAATGACAAAAAGATTTAAAAAGAGCGGCTGTTTAGCCCGGCAGCATGAGCACAAGCATTGCACAGGAACCAGACCTGCAGTCCCTTGTAGAGATGATGGATTCTGCAGACGCCTCCAGAGAACTGCGGGGCAATGTTGAAAGGGAGCTGAACATTGCTGGAGAAAAATGGTCATTAACCGGCAGGTTGGTTGCAGCGTCTGCTGCAAGAGGGCTGGTCCTTTCTGAAGATGATGCCGCAAGGGCGGTTAATGCCTACTTTGATGGTCTTTACTCTTTCAAGGCACCGCAACAAAGCGCTTCCACAGCTTTGGCAGGCCTATACATAAATAGGAGTGCAATAGGGCGGCGATATGGGATTCCTGCCTTAGTATTTCTGGCTATCGCAGTCCCGGGCACTATGCTCGCTTCATTCGTAGGACAAGAACAGCTGCGCCAAAGAGCGCGGGATGCAGAATCCGGCTTGTCGGCCGCATGCCGGCAAATAGCGTCCCTATATGATGATTTGGCAGTTTTGGCAGCGACCAGAATTGATGCTGCGCTTCAACAAGACCTGGATACGTCCGTACTTAGCGGCAGGGGCAGTTTAATGCAAACCGGGGATTTCTCAGAAAGGTTCTGCAGCGATTATGCGTCTATAAGTGGCATGGTAACTGAGGATAACTACGAACGAATAGGCTCAGAAACAGGCTCTATCAAGCCAGCCCTGGCATCAGCACAAGCCCATGCCGCAGAAGGAAGGGCTGTCGTTGATATGAACAAACGGTCCCTGGCAACAAGGCAAAGCCTTGATTCCCTAATCCAGGAAATAAGAAGCCAGAGCCCGGCCAAACCCCTGCTTGACAAGGCAGAAACAACCTATGCGAGCGGCATTGCCGCGCTTAATAACAGGCAGCAGCCACAGGCAGAAGAATACCAGACGCAGCTCGGCACAATAAGGGCTGGCGTGCAAAAATTCTCAGTTCTTCCAACACAGCTTGAACAGCTTTATGCATCAGTAAGAACCGTTTCAAGAGAGGATGCTGCATTGCAGCAGGCTGAAAGCCTTTACAGGCAGGGGCAAACATATGTGGGCAGTGTTGATGTCTCGCAGCTTGAGCAGACAGTGAGCAAGATGGAACAGCTCAGAGCGCTGCTGGAAACAGAATTCACCATAAAAGTGGTAAACAGGCCTGGTGTTAAGAGCGGGATAGACCGCTACTTCACTGACAACAGCGGAAAAAGGGCATCCGGCTACTATCTTATTGTGGAAGCACTGGATAAGCAAAACAGGGCGATTGAAATGCCCATACCTAATCAGGAGGAGGGCGGAAGGACTTACAGGGTGAAGACGTGGGGAGAACAGGTCCCGAAAGAAGTTTACGATAGGGTAGCGGCAGACAAGCGTGATGACGGAATAATACAACGGGATACTTTAGGCAGAAAGGAAACAGGTTATCTGGAGCCGGCAATAACAATGCAAGGGCCTGGCGGAAGGCCATTTCAGCGCATGGGACAAATAACCAGGTGGTAAAAGATGAGCATAAGCGGCAGCACTGTAAAGCACAGGATTCGCGAACAAATTGATGAGCTGGAACGGGAAGAGGAAGGACTAAATTCTGACCTGCGCGGATATGAGAACCAAATAGGCACCTTTACAGGAGAGAGAGAAAGCATCTATGCAGTGCTTGCAGCAAATTACCTTCCGGAGCTGGATGCCGAATCAGTAAAGCAAACTGTTGGACAAGTCCAAGGAGACGCCACAGAAAAGCTGAATGCCAAAGCTGCTGAAAGGGACGAGCTTGTGCAGAAGGTTGGCGAAGCGCTTCAGCAAAATCAGGAATACGTCCAGCTTACAGGACAAGCTGCACAGGAAGAAGCCCATATTTCTGAAGCCAATGCCACCCATAAAGCTTTCCAGGCAAGCGCAGGAAGAAAGCTTGCAGCATACGAAGGAAACAGGCTATTCATGTACCTGGCAGGAAGAAAATACGGCACAGAGCAATACAGGGCATGGGGCGCATTCAGAGCCCTGGACAGCTGGGTGGCAAGGCAAATCAGCTATGCAGATGCGCGGAAGGGCTATGATTATCTCAGAGCAATGCCCGGACTAATGGCTGACAGAATCAGAGAACTGCAGGAAGGCCTCAATTCCACAAGGAGCGGTGTGCAAAGGATTGAGAAAGCAGCTGCCAACAGGCACGGGCTGACAAAAGCAATAAATGAGGGCACAGAGCTCGCGAAATACAGGGAACAAATCCTGGCGAACATACAAAGTGCGCAATCTGAGGAGCAGGCTTATACCAGGGAAAGAGCAGAGATTGACGGAGAAAAAGACCCTTACCATCAGGAAGCCATAACAGAACTGAAAAGTTATCTGAAAGGGGAAACAATAGCCGGGCTGAAGGCGCTGGCCCGCTCAACACCCGGCACTGAAGACGACGGGCTTGTGGCAAGGATTGAAAGCATAGATGAAAGCGTGAGAGCGCTGAAAGACAACGCCAAAGAATCCAAGGCAAGCCGGGACAAACTTGCAAGACAGATTTCAGGACTCAGGGAAGTCCTTTCCAGCTTTACACAGCATGATTATGATTCAGGAAGGTCATATTTCGGCGACGGATTTGACATAAACGCCCTCCTGGCAGGCTATCTCATGGGAAGGCATTCAAGCAGCGACATGTGGAGAACAGTTGACGCAGAGCAGCACTTTGAACAGCCAGCATACTCATACTCGGGCTCTTCAGGCAGCGATTCCGGCGGCTTCGGCGGGTTTTCAAGCGGCGGCGGCTTCGGCGGCGGTGGCGGCGGCGGGTTTTCAAGCGGCGGCGGCTTCTAAATTCAAGCCTTCTTTGGATAGACGCTAAAAAGAAAAATTTTTATCATGCAGCAATTTGCCCTGCAAACACGGGATTATTATGGCAAAGCCGGGAAATCTGGAAGAACGCGTCATTGCGCTTGCGCCAGATGTAGTTCGGATATTTGAAACTCTTGTTGGCATGCTTGGAAGAAAAGGTGCTGCAGAAAGGTGCGAACTGACGCCCGAGCAGATGGATGGCCTGCGAAATAAGGACAAACACCTGCGCTATGCACCGATTTCAGCATACGAAAAAGCATGTGCAGCATTAAACACTCAGCCGGAACCAAAGCACGTAACAGTAAGGTCACGAAGACCTACAAAACTGGAACTATCGCAGCACTACACTCCTCTGAGCGATGAAATTCTTAGACAAGTTAATCGGGCTGTCCGTGGAGCAACCATAAAGCAAGCTGCGGAGCAATTGCGCGTTTCCCCAGAATTCCTGTCCAACCTGCTTAGAGGAGACCACGTAGCGCACATACACAACGATTTGCTAAGCCGCATCAGACAACACATTGACTTTAGTCAGGGCGCTGATTTTGGCGCTGACGAGCACCCCTCCTACAAGTATTCGGGGTACCGAAGGATTGGCGATATGGAAAGAAGCATAATAAGACTGCTTCTTATGGGCGGCAACGTCAACGACGCAGCAGAGCTCTTTTTAAATTTCGGCCGTAACTACACTGTCCCGCATATTGAACGCTGGCTTACTGCAACATCTGGGGAGTTATATGTCCACGGACTTGCCTACAGTCTTATGGCGGCTATTGTGCAAATACGGATGCATGCAGGATATTACGCCATCATTAGCTACAGTCGCGAATATGAAAAGAAGCCCCTGCACATAAGAAACACGGAAGCAAGAGCCAACACAATCCAGCGTTATTCCATCGCGTTCAGCCATAACACAAGATACCAACAAGCAGCCGAAGCGCTATGCGCTGAAGCCAAAGCTTTAAAAAAAATGGCAGCTGGAAGGATACAGTATATCCCTGCATGGCTATACGTCAGGGTGCTTGAGCGCATGGATGGGTCTGGAGGCGCTTTGATGCTATCTGAAGAAGACGGGGAACTGGAGCCGTTTATAGGGCGCTCGGATGATTTGGAGAGAAGGCTGAAAGACTATTCGCTTGCAGCTATGAGGCAGGGATTTGTCGCTGACATTGCAGCGATTGGCAGATACGTTGAGCGGCCTGAACAAACGATGTTTGCTTTGCTTCAGGCAGTGCAGCACGGCTATGCAGACCAAACTACTGTCAGAAAGATAAGGATTGTGTCTGAACAGCTTGCAGAGACAGGACAGGGCGTATCTGCAGTCATTAACCCTCTTATAGGCACTCTTGGGAACGGTGATGCCCAAAGGGAGGCGTTGTTAAGAGGCTTGAATATGCTGACGCTGAAGTAAGCCGGCTTCTGGGGAAAGCGGCAATATACATAGAAGACCCCGGAAGGGTTGTGGCAGCAGCTATTGCCGGGCTTGGAAGCGGCTATGAAAAGGAACGCCTTCTGGAAGGGATTGGATTGTTTGTAAGAGCCCGCAATAAATCTGAAGCCCAAGGAAATAATGGTATGGCTCCAGTCAAACAAAAAGTTTCTCCCGATCTGTTTCTTAGTTATTTGGGGCTGCAGCAATATGCGCCGGCAATTACGCCGTCCAAATAGCAGCTAAACGCTACTTTTAAATATACGCTGCATATTCTTTTATCCATGCCAAAGCTCAGCTTCAGGACAACAGCAGAGATAAAGGTTTCTCCCAAGATAGCAGACCAGGTGATAGGACAGGAAGATGCTGTTAAGGTGATAAAGAAGGCAGCAAGGCAGAGAAGGCATGTCTTGCTGATTGGAGAGCCTGGCACAGGCAAGTCAATGATGGGGCTTGCCCTTGCAGAGCTCCTTCCAAAGGAAAAGCTTGTTGACGTCGTCTCTTTCCCGAACCCAAACGACGACAACCAGCCGCTGATAAGGACGCTGCCGGCAGGGCAGGGAAGAGAGCTTGTCAACAAGTCACGGCTTGAATCCGTAAACGTCTTCAAGTACCAGAACGTGATAATGTTCATACTGCTGATAATAGCGCTCATCGCCCCGTGGTGGGCATTCAACCACTACACAACCATAGGCGGGCCGCTGCTTGGCGGCCTGATGTTCATGGCATTCTTTCTCGGCGGAATGGTTTTCCTCGCAAGCTTCATACTCTTCCTCAACTTCGGCAGAAGGATGGACGGCAGAATAAAGGTTCCGAAAGTAATTGTTGACAACTACAACAAGGCGCAGGCGCCATTCCACGACGCAACAGGGGCGCATGCAGGGGCGCTGCTCGGCGACGTGCTTCACGACCCGTTCCAGACAGGGGGGCTGGGAACACCAGCCCACGAAAGGGTTGTCGCAGGCATGATGCACAAGGCAAACATGGGCGTGCTTTTCATAGACGAAATCGCAACTTTGCAGCCAGGCACCCAGCAGGAGCTCCTGACTGCGCTTCAGGAAGGAAAATACTCCATTACAGGGCAGAGCGAGAGGTCTGCAGGAGCAATGGTCAGGACAGAGCCTGTGCCGTGCAACTTCATCCTTGTCGCGGCAGGAAATGTGGAAACAGTAAGGCACATGCACCCTGCACTAAGGTCAAGGGTAAGGGGATACGGATACGAGGTGTTCATGAGGGAGACAATGCCTGACACAGAGGAAAACAGGGAGAAGATTGCAATACTCGTCGCACAGGAAATCGTGAAGGACAAAAAGATACCGCACTTCACAAAGGCAGCTGTTGATGAAATCGTAACAGAGGCAAGAAAGATGGCTAACAGGAAAGGGCACTTGACGCTGCACCTGAGGGCGCTCGGAGGCATAGTGAGGGCAGCAGGAGACATGGCTGTTGAGGAAGGCGCCAAGCTTGTTGACAAAAAGCACGTCATGACGGCAAAGAAGATAGCAAGAAGCCTTGAGCAGCAGATAGCGGACAAGATAATAGAGCACAGGAAGGACTACGAGGTCATAATCACCGCAGGCAAAAAGGTGGGAAGGGTAAATGGATTGGCGGTTCTGGGCAGCGGAACCTCTTATTCAGGGCTGATAATGCCGATAGAGGCAGAGGTAACTCCGGGAGGCGAAGCAAAAGACATAATAGCGACAGGAAAGCTCGGCGAAATAGCGAAGGAAGCTGTTTTGAACGTTTCTGCAATAATCAAGAAGTTTTTTGGAGAGGACATAAGGAAGACGCGCGACATCTACGTCCAGTTCCTGCAAACATACGGTGAGGGTGTAGAGGGCGACTCTGCAAGCATAGCTGTGGCAACGGCAATAATCTCAGCCCTTAAAGGCGTGCCTGTAAAGCAGGACTACGCAATGACAGGAAGCCTTTCTGTAAGAGGTGAGGTGCTGCCTGTGGGAGGAGTAAGCTCAAAGGTTGAGGCAGCGCTTGAAGCAGGCATAAAACAGGTAATTGTGCCAAGGACAAACCTGAAGGACATAATAATTGACCCTGCCGATGCGTCAAGGATAAGAATAATACCAGTGGACACAATAGCAGAAGTGCTGCGCGAATCACTGGACTGGAAAGGCAACGAGAATGTGCTGAAGAAGATAGTTGCTGTGTAAAATGGCTTTAGCCGACTTAGTCCGAGAGGTCAGAGATAGCTACGGAGAAGCGTCGTCCGTAATTAACAGGCTAGGGACTGTCACAGCACCCCACATCTTTTCTGGGATAGCAGAGAAATACGGGCTTAAGTCCGTAGCGATAAGCACTACAAGAATCGGCACCGGTCCCCTGTTAGTATTAAGCTTTCAGCCTTCAAGGCAACACCTGCCTTCAGAGCGGTTTCAGTCCAGAGCCACAACGGCGCTTAGTGAAATACGTTCTTATTACGGCGTGGATGGCATAGAAAGATATGAAAGTAACCTTTCGCTGAAACGTGAAGGGACAGGGCTAGTGACTATAGGATTCATGATGGTTCAACTGAATTGCAGCAGCGCCTTAGAAACTCTTGTTTTTTCACTTAAAAGACTTGCTGAAGAGAGACTTCCATTTATTGCGCCCCCGCTTATTCCTATGGAGCCTCCTCCAAAATATTCAGCAAAAATCTACGCGTATGTAGATGGAAAAGTCGATGTTCCGATAGAAAGCGTAACCTCTGCTGCAAAATCCGGCAAAATAATAGCGGTTATTGAGCTTTTGGCACGGCAGCTTTATGGATGGCAAGTTCAGAAGAGTGCGGCTTAGAGGCTTTCATTACTTTCCACTCAAAAATAGTAAGAAAACTATTTATAATATCTGTCCTGATTCCCTGATTAATGACGCTTGTAACGCAGACAGGGGATGCACTCATAGACCCCCTTATAACCTTATGGAACGGGTTTGCAACAGCACTGCCAAACATACTGGCAGGAGTAGTTGTAATTGTTGCCGGCTACATTGTGGGCTCGGCATTCGGATTCCTGTTCAAAAGGCTGCTTGAGCGCGCAAAGGTTGACGAGCACCTGAGAAAAGCAGGAGTCGCGCACTCAATCGGCTTCATAAGCATACCCAACCTTTCAGGAGGGCTGCTGAAATGGTATATATTCGCGCTATTCCTCATGCCTGCCGCGGGTTTTATGAAGCTCGGAGTGCTTGAAGACCTCCTG
>JACPIG010000114.1 GCA_016188205.1 Candidatus Woesearchaeota archaeon | reverse complement strand
TGTTCTTTATTGTCTGTTCTGTTGCCTTGTCTTTTGAGAACGCAGCCGCTACTCCGAGAGCTGAGCTGTGCTCGTCAAAGTCTCCGAGGGCTTCAACTGCGCGGCTGCCTTTGCACACCCTTCCAGCCCCCACTACGCATGTTTTTCCCTGGTCCCCTGCTCTTGTATAGTATGGCATATGCTTGTGCGCCCTATCTCAGATAGTAGTCAGCATCTGCGCTTTTATGTCTGGAAAGCCCCTTTGCGAAGTTGTAGAAAGTATACGCCTCTATGCCTATCTTCACGAATGTCAGGAATGTTTTCTGCCCAAGGTATATGAGTGCTGCTGTTGTGATGAACGGGATTGTTAAGCCGAATGACATCAGCGCCATGTATGCCCCGCTTATTGCATCACCGTAGCTTGCTATGTCTTTTGATGCCATTATGAAAACAAGCCCTTTTATCATTAAGTAAAGCCCCGCGTACAGAAGCATCTTCTGTGGGAACACAGCAGCCCCTATGAGGATTATCACAGTCACCAGGTCCATAATGCCGAGAGTTTTGAAAATCAAGTTTTTCACCTTCTCTTTGAGTGTTCTTTGCGTAGCCCGTATAAGGCGGAACTCCAGTAGTCAGCCTGCGATTATTTTATGCCGTGTTTCTCTAATGTTCATGTCCTTGTCTTCACGTTGCCGTGTATGAGGCGGAGCTCCAGTAGTCAGCCTGCTTTTATTTTTTTTTAGTTGTGTTCCTACAATATTTATGTTCTACATATCGCACTTGCTGAATCCGCATTCCTCATTCATGCATGAGTAGCAGCCGTTCTCTATTTTCATCGTTTCCTTTGAGCATGCAGAGCATACGCTTAGTTTCATGTCTGATGCCGCAATTTCTGTTTCTGCATGCGTTGCATGGGCGCCCACAACAACTTTTATCTGGCTTTCCTGCTCCTGTTCTGCTGCTTTCCCTTCAGGCTCTGCCAGTTCTGAAAGCACATACCTTCCGTTGTCCTTCCTCAAAATCCCTTTCCTGAGTGCATGGTAAACTGTTGTGAGCGTTCCGTTTGAAAGCGTTATTATGTCATCACCTCTCATCAGCTTTTGTTCGCCTTCCATTTCAACATCAAAGCTCTGCTCTTTGATTCTCTGGAACTCTGTTTTTTCTGTCTCGGTGCTGAGGATGGGGTATCTTGAGCCGTCCCTGTATATCGTTATTCCTTTCAGCCCGTGCCTCCACGCATCCAGGTAGATGTTTGATATTGTTTCCGGCTCTATGTCTTCCGGCAGGTTTACTGTTGAGGATATGCTGTGGTCTATGTAGCGCTGCCATAAGCCCTGTATCAGCACCCTTTTCTCAGGGTCTATGTAGTGTGCTGTCCTGAAGAAGTGTGCGGGAAGGATTTTTTTCAGTTCCTCGGCGTCTCTTGTCTTCTGGACTGTCTCGCCCAATCCGCGCTGCTGTATGTATGCGTCAACAGTTGAATGAAAGACCTTGAAGAACACGTTTCCGAAGGATTCTGACCTTCTCGTATAATACAGGGAGAATATTGGTTCAACCCCCCCGCTCACGCCTATGAAGTGCTTTTCGCCAAGCTTGTACCCGAGCACTATGTTTGATATTGTTCCTGTTGGCGCTATTGACAAAATCGCGATGTTCCTCAGTCCCTTCTTCCTTATGTTTTCTTTTGTTTCTTCGGACAGTATTTCCTGGAAGAACCTTCCCTTGCTGTATGCCTCGTATTCGAATATGGGCGAGGGCCCTTTCTCCTCTGCAAGCCACGCGGATGCCTGGTATGAGGTGTTGGCAATTGCCTTGGCAGCTTCCTCAAGCAGCCTTATTCCTTCCTCGCTGTCGTAGCCTATTCCCAGCTGGTTGAGCATGTCTGCTATGCCCATTACTCCGAGCCCAAGCCTCCTGGTTTCGTATGCAGCCCTTCTCTGCTTTTCCAATGGGTTGAGGATTTCATTCCACGCAACAACGCTGTCAAGGAACCTTACTGTGAGGGCAGTTACTTCCCTGATGCCTTCCCAGTCTACCTCTGCCTCAGGGGTGTATCCGTTCTTTACGAATCTTGACAGGTTTACTGAGCCCAAATTGCACGCTCCTCCGTCTTCAAGAGGGACTTCACCGCAAGGATTAGTTGATGCAATCGGCCTTCCAACGTAGTTTGACGGCGAATACTTGGTCATTGTTGTCCAGAATATGAGGCCTGGCTCTGCTGTCTTGTAGTTGCCTTCTATGAAGGCGT
>JACPIG010000104.1 GCA_016188205.1 Candidatus Woesearchaeota archaeon | reverse complement strand
TGGAACACCACGCTTTTTGCAGACGGGCTGTATAACTTAACTGCCATAAGCTGGGACCAGAACAACATATACACGAGCAACGACACAGAGCTTCAGATAGAAATAGACAACACCGCGCCCTCAGCTCCGGTGCTCACTCCGCTGCCTGCATTTGATTCTGACGGCACAGCAAGCCTTAACTGGACAGACGTAAGCCTGAGCCACAGCGACGTAATATACTACAACGTGTACCGCTCAACAACGCAGAACTTCAATATAAGCAGCTCCACAAGAATAAAGAATGTAAGCACCAACTTCACTTCCGACATTCCGGGAGCTGATGCGAAGTACTATTACAAGGTGACTGCTGTTGACAACGCGCTGCACGAAAGCGGGGCAAGCAACGAGGAAAACACAACAATAGCGACAGGAAGGATATTCGGCATACTTGCGGTTAACGATTCCATTGTTGCAGACAGCGGCATAGTGAAGTTCACATTCTCAGCTCCGAGGCTTGGGTTGAACGTGACAATAAACGCCTCACAGCTCGGCAACCTTGACAGCAACTCAGTTGAGCTCATGCTCAACGACTCCGGGCAGAATGGAGATGACAAGGTTGATGACGGCGTCTACACTGCGGTTTACGCCATCAGCTCAGCAAACACCGTCGCAGACGGAAGGAAGACAATAACCGCAATCGTCAATGACTCTGCGAACAACAGGTTCTTCCCCTCTGTCAACATCACGCTTGACAACACAATACCCAACGCAAGCATAAGGATACAGGGGCTTGGCACGACAGGGCTTTCAAACGTAAGCACTGAATACACCACTTCAAGAAACATCATACTTTCACTTCTCTACAACGACTCAGAGGGCATAGACCTCTGCCGGTATGCGAACGAAGACCTTGTCTTCACGCTGTTTGAGCCGTGCGAAGCGGCAAAGGCATGGATACTGAGCGCAAACGACGGCAACAAGACGGTTCTGTATGAAGTCCGCGACCATGCAGGAAATGTGAATCGCACTAATGACACAATAGCGCTTAACACAACAGGCGCAGGGCTTGACCAGACGCCGCCATCAGCGCCAACAGTCACAGATGACGGCACATACACGAACACAAAGCACGCCCTGCATGCAAGGTGGAACAGCTCAGACCCTGAGAACGACATACTCCACATATCCCTGCAATATGAATACAGGATTAGCTACAACAGCTCAAACAGCTTCGTCAACGGAAGCGCATTCCTCCTTGTTGGAACAGCAACAGAAGTCAGGGTGTTTGGATTAAGCCTTGACAACAACACCAACTACACGTTTGAAGTCAGGGCGATAAACACGGCAGGCATCAGAAGCCCGACAGGATACTCTGACGGCATAATAGTTGACATCACGCCCCCAACAGCTCCCGGAATAGTGAGCAACCACTCAAGCAACTGGACCCAGAACAGCAACCCCACATTCAACTGGAGCTCAAACGACAGCATATCAGGAGTAAAAGCATACTCATACGTCCTTGACACCAACTTCAGCACAATCCCGGACAACGTTGAGGAATCAGAGACAGAGCACATACTCGTCAACAGCTCTGTGAACACAGGGCAGCAGCAAACGCTTAAGTACAACTCAACAGCAAACGCCTCTGCAATATTCATAGAGGTCAGGCAGAACCTCACAGCACTTGACACCATAAGGCTTACAATATATGCGGCTGAGAGCCATGTTGAAACGCCCGACACAATGAAGATATCTGCATACGCAATCTCATCTCCGCCGACCGCCTACAACATGACTGCAAGCAACATAACAACCATTTCAGACACAACAACTGACATCGCCTTCAAGCAGTCCCTTCTGGACGCAGACGGAACAGTTCTGAGCATAACAAGCAGCGCCAACGTGACAGCAGGAAGGTTCTACATAGCAATAGCAGGCGCGGCAGAGGATGACGACAACAACTACAACCTGCTGATAACAGGCTCAAACGTGACTGCAAGCATTGACAACGCAACTCAGTCCTTCATATGCTTTGAAAACGGCGCATGCACAAACCAGACAAACACCTTTGACTACGGAGTCAAGATAGAAAGGGCTGATTTGAGAGGCGACAACATATGGGATAGGTCTTACTCTGTTGGCGACGGGAAGTTCTACTTCCACGCCAAGGCAATAGACAACGCAGGAACATGGGGGGAAACAAGCACCTATAACATAAGCGTTGACACAAGCGCGCCCTCAACACCCCAGATGTCGCAGCCAGCCAAGACAACAAACAACAACTCAATAGCCTTTGAATGGACGCAGAGCACAGACCCCCACTCAGGCGTTGACAACTACTACCTGACTGCTGACAACGACTCGGACTTCAGCAGCCCGGACTACAGGAACTGGGTTGGAAATGTAACCAATGCCACAATAACAGTCACGAACACAAGCACAACATACTATGCAAGGGTGCACTCAAAGAACCTCGCAGGAGTAAACAGCAGCCTGAGCAGCTCGGTAAGCACAATACTTGACATAACACCGCCGACAGTCACGTACATAAGGCCCTCAGGCACAATAGTCAGCAGCTCAGCAACGCTTGCCGCAAGGACAAGCGAAAGGGCAACATGCAGATACCAGATAGGCGCAGGCACAACACAAAACTTCACCTTTACGAACAACACATACCATGAGACAAGCGTCAGCCTCATCACAGGCGACACAATCTCAGTAACGTGCTACGACGACGTCAGCAACGCAGGCACAGCAAGCTCAGGCACAATAACCGTCTCTGCGCTGAGCGCTGACTCAGTAACCCTCGTGCCAACAACCAAGACAGTGTTCACAGATGAGGCAACAAGCATAGACTACACAGTAAAGAGCGGCTCAACAAACCTTGGAGGCATAACATCCGACAGCTTCTCCCTGTTCCTTGACACATCAAGCCAGGCAATATCCGTAACAGACAACGGCAACGGAAACTACACAATAGCGTTTACCTCTCCTGCAACAAACGGCTCAATGAACATGACAGGAAGAGTCGGAACAACAACAAGCGCACAGGGAACGCTGAACGTCAACAACCTGATGTTTACGGTGCTGTTCGTCAACGACACGCTGAACCCCATCAAGACCCAGAAGATGACTTATACACTAGTCGGCAACAACTTCAGCCTGGGAATTGCAAGCCAAAGCAAGTCTGTTTCCATAGGAAGCTCTGCAGCAACAGGCCTTAACCTGACAGCAAACGCAAAGGACAGCGATGTCATGGTATTCGTCACAAGGCCAACATCAGGCGTTGAAAGGGTTGAAGACCTGCTTAAAGACCGCGAGTTCCTTGACGCAGTTGTGCCGAGCTTCGGCTACGCCCTGAAGCAGGACACATTCATAGTCTACACAGAGCTCTCATACAGCAGCATAGCCCTGAGCTCAAACAGCACCCTTTCAACAGGGCGCCATAACCTGGTAATAGAGAACAGGGGCTTTGACACAACGATAAACAAGACCAAATTAGAAGTGAGGATAACGTGACAAGAACGGGTTTGAGGAATCTGAGCAGCAATCAGAACAATTTAAGCAGCACTATTACTTCGGCTGTTGTAAAAGACCTGATAGCAGCGACCTTCTTGAATATCTTATCATTAGACCACAGAGGGATTTGCAGTTTCAATGACAGGGAAACAAAGTCCATATCATCTAAAAGCTCCTCCGCGTCCTTCCCGCCGAGCTTTTCCGCCATAAGCTTCACTTCACCAAAAAATCGGCTGTGCTCTATAATCGGAACAAAAGAAATGTGCATTTTCAATTCTTCAAGCAGAGTCCTGAATCTGGCATCAGACACCCCGGCTTTTGAGCAAATGGTCTCCGAATATCTGTCCAGCTCATCCAGTGCTGATTCAGGAGAAAATAGCTTCAACAGCCCGCTTTTTATTGCCCTGTTTACAAATGAGCCTTCCCTGAAATACGAAAACAGGATGTTTGTGTCTATAACGAAAGAATCTATAACAAAATCCAATCATACCAGCCCTTTTGATTTGAGCGCCTTAAATCTTCCTTTCCTTCCTTCCTTTACCAGCTTAGCTGCCCAGTCCGCAAATTCTTTTTCCTCCAT
>JACPIG010000021.1 GCA_016188205.1 Candidatus Woesearchaeota archaeon | reverse complement strand
TTCGGTTAATTGTGCACATACACGGTTTATATTTCACCCGTAATACAGCTTTCCTTCCTCTTTCTGCTTCCTGTCCATCTGTGAGCCGGGCTTGTTGATTCTTGGCCTGTTTGAGTCGTGGTCCCTTCGCAGGGTTATGCCGAGCTCCTTTAGAAACAGGTTCATTCCTTCCTCCATGCTGTACGGCCCTTTTGCTGTTCCGTGCCTTGCCGGCTTTCCTGAGAACACCATGATGCTGTCCGCTATCTGGTCTATGAACAAGAGATCGTGGTCTACGACAAGCGCTGTCTTCCCGAAGGTTTCCATGAAGCCCCTTATGACTTTTGCTGCTGTGAGCCTTTGCTCGGCATCCATGTATGCAGAGGGCTCGTCCAGAAGGTAAAGCTCGGCATCTTTGGAAAGGCACTCGGCTATTGCAGCCCTTTGCAGCTCCCCTCCTGACAGCTCTTTCAGCGGCTTGAGCAGAAGGTTTTTGAGCTCAAGCGGCCGCACAAGTTGCACTTCATACTTCTCAACAGCCCTTGCAAGCACAGAGGCAACTGTTTCTTCCGAGTCCGTGCTTAGGTATTGCGGCTTGTAGCTTACCCTTATCTTCTCATTTAGCTCGCCGCTGTCAGGGCGTATCATGCCTGCAAGCATCTTCACAAAGGTTGTCTTGCCTGTTCCGTTTTCTCCGAGAACGCCTATCACCTCTTTTCTTGGAAGGCTTCCTTCCGGGGCTTCAAGGGAAAAGTTTCCGAGTTTCTTGAACAGCCCTTTCCATCTTATGAGTTCTTCTTTCCTCGCAGCCTTTACAGGCGGTCTTGCGCCGAACCTTATCTCGTAATTCCTGAACCTCACATTTTCTTCCTTCAGCATTCCTGAGAGGTATGCGTTTATCGCGTTCCTTGTTGCCTTTGGCAAACTGACGACGCCGTAAGCTCCGGCTTCTCCGTACATTATGTGCATCAGGTCTGTTATGTAGTCCATTATTATTAAGTCGTGCTCTACAACCATGACTGCTGACCGGGGAGTTGCGAGACCCTGCAGGAATCCGCTCGCGCTTATGCGCTGCTTTACGTCAAGATAGCTTGACGGCTCGTCAAAGATGTAAAGATTCGCGTTTTTCAGGGCGGTTGCGGCTATCGCTGTCCTTTGAAGCTCCCCTCCTGACACCTCTGTTATGTCGTTCTCAAGGAAGTCCTGAAGATGCAGCTGCTCAACAACAGCATCAAACATTCCTTTTTCGTCAACGCTTCTGAGCAGCTCGCCTATCTTTCCTTTTGCTGTTCTTGGCAGCATGTCAACCGCCTGAGGCTTGTACGCTATCTTTATCTCTCCCCGCTTTACCCTGTCAAAGAACAAATGCGCTTCTGTGCCTTTGAAATAGTCAATCAGCTCCTCTGCTGTCGCTTCCTTTTCTGTGCCGAAGTTTGGCTTTAAGGCCTGTGCCAGTATCTTTATTGCCGTGCTTTTGCCTATCCCATTCACGCCGAGAAGCCCGACAACCTTCCCAAACACAGGGAATGGCAGGCTGTAAATCCTGTATCCGTCCCTTCCGTATTTGTGCAGCGGCTTGCCTGTTTCTGCGGGAAGGTTTATCATGTGTATTGCGCCGAAAGGGCAGATTTTGACGCACACGCTGCACGCGTCTGTGCACACCTCCTCATGTATCTCTGCCTTGCCGTCTGCTCCTACGACTATGCATTCC
Source organism: Candidatus Woesearchaeota archaeon (assembly GCA_016188205.1). Lineage (GTDB taxonomy): Archaea > Nanobdellota > Nanobdellia > Woesearchaeales > UBA10216 > JACPIG01. The sequence continues at coordinate 6,918 of JACPIG010000021.1, read as the reverse complement.
CTGCCCATCCTGTTGACAGGGCACATCCTGATGCAAAGGTAGTTTCCACAGCCCACAGGGTTGCACTTCTCCTTCTCAATAACTGCGATTCTTGGCATGGCGCGGAATAGTTGGCGGATGCTTATTAAGGTTTGCGGTTTGGCGGGAGCTGGAAAGTGCTGTTGGCAGGCAAAAAATATAAATACTCACGTCAAATATAAAGACCTGATGGACGCATTCACATGTTTAGGTGACTTACCAAACTTATCTGACAGGGTTGTGGGCATTCAGGAAACAGCAAAAATACCTGTTACTTGTATGACCGGAGGCGTTATCCAGAGACCAGTTAATGAACAGCCAAGCAGCCCAAGCTACTGCTACGAACCGCCAACACTGGAACATGAAGCTGCAACGGCTGCACGCATTCAGGAACCCCAAAAAATTCCTTATACTTGTATGGCTGGAGGCATTATCCTGGGAACTTTTAGCAGACAGAGGCCTGTTAATGGACAGCCAAGAGGCTTAAGTTCTTGCTACGAACCGCCAAGCAGAGAAGAAGTTGAAGCTAGAAGAGAGCATAATACTCCGGGCTATAAAATTCCAGACTTGTATTGACCTTCTTAAGCCAGATTTCAGAAAGTTTTATATCCTCACCTTTGCTACCGCCTGCCATGATGCTTTGCGAGAGCTGTGACAGGAAGTTTCAGGGCTACAACATACTTAGTTTGGAGAACTGCCCGTACTGCCAGAGTGTTGAAACGAAGGACATCTAGATTATAAGCTGTTCAGGCGCACAATGAAAGCCGAGCTTTTGGAAAGGGTTGGGATGCTTTTGCTGGGGAAGGGCTTTACTGTGAAGTGCCTTCCGAGGAGCTCTTTTGACATTGTGGCGAGGAAGGATGGCAGGATTCTGATAGTCAAGGTTCTTCAGGATGCCAATTCAATAAGCGGCGAGCTTGCAGGGGAGATGAGGAGGATAGCTTCCTTTCTTTCTGCAGCGCCTGTGGTTGTTGCTGAGAAGGCAGGCGGGGATTTGGAGGACGGCGTTGTGTATTCAAGGTTCGGGGTTTACGCTGTGAGCTTCAATACTTTTGGAGACTGCGCAGATGGCAGGCTGCCTTTTGTGATGAGCGGCCAGTCAGGCCTTACAGTTTCTGTTTCCGGCGAGAGGCTTGCCGGCAACATGGAGGAAAAGGGCTATTCGCTTTCCGGGCTTTCAAGGCGGGTTGGCGTGTCAAGGCAGATGCTTGTGAGGTATAGGGCAGGAAAATCAGAGATGTCAGTGAGAAAAGCGGTTGTGATGCAGGGGATTTTCGGCGACTCAATATTTGAGAGGGTCAACATATTCTCGCCGGGAGCTGATGATAATCAGGAAAACCCTTCTGTGCTTGCAAAAAAATACGAAAATCTGGGCTTCAGGGCTGCTGACACAAGAAAGGCGCCTTTTGACATAATAGCAAGGAAGGAAAGTCTTAAGGAAAAGTCTGTGCCGAGCATGAGCAAGGGCGAGTTTCTTGAAATGGAAACAGCCGGGGAGCTGATAAGGTTCATGAGGGAGTTTGAGTGAGAATGGCAATGATGATTAGCGCTCCGGACACAAGTGCTTATGACATCCTGAGGAAAGCGGAAGGTGTGGCTGCTAATGCGGAGAAAGCAGCAGAGCAGGGGAAAGCCGGAAGCATTGATGAGGTTGTTAATGATGGCGCTCATGATGCAAGGCTTACTGCTCTTTTTGGGCCTAAGTATATAATCCCAACGCCATATAATACAGACGCTGCGGCTTATGTTACAGAAATAAGGACCGTTAGCCCTTACGCCGGCTTTTATCCGAGAAGCGACCTCGTCAATTTTATTCTGAGGACCGACATGCAACCTGTCCCTTTTGGAGACACAGGCTTCTACGGCGTTACTTCCAACATGGCTTTCCCGCAGAGAAACTCTACTGCAACAAGGGGTGACATGACTCAGGTACTGTTGACGGACAGTCACGAGTGGGTTTTGCATGTAGTTCTAAAGCTGAGCGATAATGACCCGGTAGGCTTTTATCACACACGCAGACTTCAGGCAGCTATGTTTCCAAGAAAGTCAGAGCTTCCTTTAGACAGGTATGCAAGGGAAGCGGTTTACAGGAACTGATGTTCGGCAAAAACATTTATTAACCCTGCTTCTTCCCCCGCAATCCATGATAAAGGCGGTGATTTTTGACCTTGACAACACGCTTATAGACTTCATGCGCATCAAGAAGTCTGCCATTGACGCTGCTGTTACTGCAATGATTTCTGCAGGGCTGGGGATGGGCAAGGAAGAGGCAACAAAGATAATGTTTGAGCTCTACAACACTTACGGCATTGAGTACCAGGAGATATTCCAGAAGTTCCTTGAGAAGGTCAGCAGGAAGGTGGATTACCGAATCCTTGCAGCAGGCATCGTGGCTTACAGGAAGCTCCAGTCAGGGCTTCTTGAGCCTTATCCAAAGGTCATGCACACGCTGATGAAGCTGAAGGAGAGGGGGCTGAAGCTGGCAATACTTTCTGATGCCCCGAGGCTCAAGGCATGGATACGGCTGACTGAGATGAGGCTTGCTGACTTCTTTGACGTGGTGATTGCTTTTGAGGACACAGGCGAGCACAAGCCAAGCAAGGCGCCTTTCCAGAAGGTCCTTTCCGAACTCGGCGTTTCATCAGGCGAATGCCTGATGGTTGGCGACTGGCCTGAGCGCGACATAAAGGGAGCCAAGAACGCAGGCATAAGAACAGTATTTGCGAGGTACGGCGCAACAAAAGATGTAAAGGACAGCGGAGCTGACTTTGAGATTAACGGAATTGAGGAGCTGATGGAAGTTGTTGGCAGGGCAGCTGAAAAGGGCGGTAAAGGCAGAAAAGCTTAAATAAGCGTAATATTCGTATTGAAGGGAAAAAAGATGGTGCTTGCTGACAGGAAGCTTTTTTGGGCTGCGTTTGTAGTAGTGCTTACTTTTCTCGTTGCCGGCTTTGTGAGGAGCGGCGTTGAGCCGCTGACGTCAATGGCTGTTGCTGAGCCGCAGCCGGAAATACTCATACTTGACGGCACAGGCTTCAGCCCTCAGGAAGTGCTGGTTAATCCAGGAGACACTGTAGTGTGGCGCAATGACATGAAAAATGTTGCTGTGCTTTGGTCGCCTTCTCCAAACGCCACGTTCACAAGCCCCACACTCTACACAGGCAATACATATTCCTACACGTACAACTCTCCGGGAACTTACAAGTTCGTTGACGTCAACTTCGGCTTTAGTGGAAAGGTTATTGTGAGGGGCAAACAGGAATCTGGAAGCGAGGCAACGGCAGCAGAAACATCTCCAGCCGCAGCTTCAGCAGCGCAGGCTCAGGAAACGCAAGCTGCCAAGCCACAGTGCGCTTCATGCCATTCAGGCTGCTACAACGACGTCTATAACTGTGCAAGGTGCAGCTGCCCGTGCTACAAGGACGACGATTGTAATGACAACGATTCCTGCACTGTTGACGTGTGCTCTTCAGAGCCGGTAAGCTGCGTGAACAAGGCAAGGGCTGGCTGCGCACAGGGGCTTGAATGCATCTCAGAAGGCGCAATCGCGGTGGTTAACGGCGAGCAGTTGACGTGCACGGGAAGCGCATGGGTAAGAACTCCAGGCTCAGGCAGCAAATCAGGAGGAGGAGTAGTCGTGCTTGGCGCCATAATGACAGCTGCTGCGGCATACGCTATTTACTCTCTGAAGAAGGCAGCGAAGGCAGCTAAGCCGAGGAAGGCAAGGCAGGCAGGGAAGGCATAAAGATGCTTGAGCTCACACCGGAAACAATCTCAAACTCCCTGATGCTGTCATGGGCATTCTTATTAATAGCATTCATCATCCAGCTCTACTTCCTTTACCTAAATTGGAAGCAGTCAAAAGTGAAGGACAAGATGGACGAGCTGATAGCGGTTATGAAGGAGATAAGGGACTTGCTTAGGGCTGGTAAAGGGAAAAGGGGAAAGGGATAGTAAGAGCAACAAAGGGCAACGACCGGAAGATTTGCGAAAAAATCCGGAAGAAGCACTGGACACTGGACAGGCGCGCGGCAAACATATTTAACTATACTTCTGCCATTGTTAGTTGAGGTGATTATATGGAAACACTCTTTATCGGCACAAAAGAAGACGGCTACACAATATATTTAAATGAGCAGCCCATTTTACCTGCTAATATGAATGAGGACATAGCTACAACGCATAAACTAATTGTTGGAAATTGTAGGAGAATGTATGAGATTGAGGATGAAAAAATTCACCTCATAATTACTTCTCCACCTTATTTTAATGCGCCGTTTGACTATAAAGAACTATTTAAAGGCTATGACTCATTTTTAAAGCTTATGGAAGAGTTTGCCAATGAGTCTTTTAGAGTTCTGCAGAGAGGCAGAATAGCGGTTATTAATATTGATGATATGCTTGTGGACGGCGAAAAATTTCCTATTGTGGCTGATACAATTAAGATATTCCAAAAAGCGGGCTTTAGGTATAGAGACAGATTTGTATGGAAAAAGCCCGATGGTTACACCAGAATAAGCAGAAGAAGCGGGGTTATATTGCAGAACCCTTACCCGATGTATTTTTATCCAGATAACATTCAGGAAAGTATAATTATTTTCCAAAAAGGAAAATTTGATTACAAGACAATCCCTAGAGAAGTTAGGGAAAGGTCACGAATAGATACCAAGGAATTTCTTAAAAACAAATGGTTCACGACTGTTTGGGAGATGACTAATGTGCTGCCTGGTTCAGAACTTGAAAAAGATATTGCGGCGTTTCCTGAAGAATTGCCATACAGATTTATTAAACTGTTCTCCTATGCCGGCGAAACAATTCTCGACCCTTTTGCTGGCTCAGGAACAACTATGAAAGTGGCAAGACGATTAAAAAGGAACAGTATAGGTATAGAAATTAAAAAATCATTAATTCCAATAATAAAAGAAAAAGTCGGATTTAACGGGCAGAAAACATTGTCCAAAAATGATGATGTATTTGAAATAATAGAAAGAATAAAAGAGCGGATTAAATAATGAACATATCTGCAAGGATTGCTGGAATAAAATATGTCCCTCTATTGTGCAGAAGGCTGAATGTCTTCAATTTATCGGAACTGTCAGAAGCCATGTCAAAAGAGGCGACATTCATATTGAAAATTGATGATAAAAACCAGATTGCATTGAGTTGGTGGGTTTCTGCAAAAAGAACTAGGAGCTATCCATACGCTCGCGTTTATGATACGCTTGGCTTTTCAGGGAAAAAAGTAACAATTATTCCTATCTTTAAAGATGAGGGAGTTGATGGCGATAGGGATTTCTTACAATTCGACACTATTTTGCTAATGAGTTTATTGGGCGTATATGTAATAATAGGTTACTATAAAGAAGCTGGAAAAAATCCCAAGTATGTGAACAAAATAACAAATCAAGTATACGACACTGAATATGTTAAATCCGAAATTAAAAGGTTGCTTTCTTACCAATCCGACGCTTTGCATTGGAACATTGAGCAAATAAATAAAGCAGGGAATATAGGGAAAAAAGCTTTAGAGTTATATGAAAAAATTTCAAAATTGACTGGAGTCAAAATGCAGTCAAAAGAATATGCCGAAAAAAGAATCGGCGAACTTTTGAAAGGCAAAGAAGTATTTATGAACTTATCTAGAAAGTTAGCTCAAAAAGCACAATTGAGAGAAAGTATGACAGTTCAACCTAAAGAGATGCTTACAGGTATGAAGGCAACTTTGACGATCGTGAACTATCTAGGCGGAAACTACTATTTTACAGCAGATGAGGCAGAAGTGAATAAAGATGAATTATCTTTAATAGAAGGAAAGCATAGTGAAGGGGATAAACTTCCATCAGTTTTAGATGTAAAAGATGGCTTGTTAAAGATGATTTTATTCACCAACTTGGAAGACGTGAGAATTGGCAAAGAAACTTACAGGCCAATTCCTATCTTAAAATTGACCACGGGAAAGGGATTTGACATAAACAAGCTAAATAAAGCTGCTAAACAGTTCTTGGATTTATTGAAGAAAGAAGCTGAAGCAAACAGATTTCGGGTGACAATTAACAATAATCATCTGTAATGATTATGTAAAAACTGTGACCGAGCTTGGACTATAAAGTAGCTATATACTTAATTCTAACGTGCTACATATTTCTTTGCCAAATATCTTCATAAGTTTAGCCTCAAATTGCATGAAAAATTCTTTGCTTAACTTTTCTGCCTGTAGGGCAAGCTTTGTAGCCTTGTTATGGTCCAAACTCGATTTAATTAAATAGGTATGAACCCATTTGTTTCTCTCAGAATTTAATTCAATGAGTTTACCATATGTTCTCACATCAATGAGGCCACAAAAAAAGAGTAGATTTGAAAGTTCCAAAAAAGTAAGCTGGTCTAGACAAGCTGTCCGTCTTTTGCTGAACGAAGGTTCGATAGCCGCTGAAAAATAGAATAAATCAAGCCTTAAAATGAGCTCAACATTAGAATGAGCCAAAATAATTGCTTCAAGAACATTGCCTTTTTTCAGGTTATTATTGACTTCAGACCATTTGAAAGTCTTAATTTCATTAGCCCATGCCTTTACAAGATTGAGTCGCTTCGCCAATTATATCACCTCTAGGAATCCTTTTGTAGTTTGCATTTTAATAATGCTTCGCTTATGACGGCTGCAGTATGGCGTACTGCTTTGGACGACACCAATTTTAAACCAGTATTCTCCACCACAATAATCTTTATATACAACCAGTCATCTACCATTCTGTTGGTTCTGGGGTGTTTATAGCTTTTCAGGAACATTATCAGGGCTTATCAGGATTATCACATTCAAGCAGCATCAGGTGACCTTGGCATTTTTGCCATCATGTTTTGGTTTTGTTGAAGGTCACGCTGCTTATCATTTTCAAGACAGGAAGG
>JACPIG010000103.1 GCA_016188205.1 Candidatus Woesearchaeota archaeon | reverse complement strand
GGCTCTTCATAGTATTTGGGCATAAACATTTATATGTCCTTGTTTTATAAAAATGTTTGCAAATTCTTCAGGAAATCATAATCAGTCTTGTTCCTTGCTGCGATAAGGCTGTTGATTCCAAGGTGCCAGGGCTTGCCATAGCCGTCTGTTACTTTTCCTCCCAGCTCGTTCAGTATGGCAAAGACAGCTGCCATTTCGTTGCTGGTATGGAAGTATATTGTTCCCCTGTACCTTACGGCTTCAAGAGCCCCGCTTTGCGGCGCCACAAACCTTTTTCCGTGTATGATTACTGGTTTCATGCTGGCTTCAGGAAGGTTGCTTGTTTTCCTGTCTTCGGTTTTCCCAAGGCGCAAAAAATTTTCCACTTGTTTCTGCAGTTTCGTGTCAAAATGCGGGCTGTTGTTGTAAGTGAATTCTTCAAACTCGGGCTTTTGGCACATCTTTTCTTTCCTGAGAAGCCTTGCCTGTTCGTCATAGTAATAAATGAATGCTCCGCTGCCTTTTATGGCTGTGTAGAAAAGCCGTTTTGATGGGTGAGCAACTATCCCGATAACCGGTTCCTTTTTCCTGATGTCAACAAGCGCAACAACAGAACCCCACTGGTCGTCCTTTCCCGCAACAAAGTTGTTTGTCCCCTCTATCGGGTCTGTTATGAGAAGGTATGCCATGCTTTCGTCGTACTGCTCCCTGTTGTCAGAGCCTTCTTCCCCCCAGAACTGCCATCCCTGCCGCTGAGCAAGCTGCTTCAGTTTTTCCTGCATGTAAAGGTCTGCTTCGGTGACAAGGTCAGCTATTTTGCCTCTTTGCGCCTTGGCGTATGCCTTTATTCCCTGAGCCCTCATGCCCGGCAGGCTTAGGGCTATTGGGGAATAAAAGCTCATTATCTCCATGAAAAGCTTATTCATCATTTTCAGTCAGGGATAGCTGCCCTTTGTCCTCCTTTAATCCCTGCCCCACCTGCTTCTTTATGTCTTCAGCGACCTTTGGGCCGAGTATCTGTGATAATGTTGCCATGTCTGCCTTCTTCACATCCCCTATGTCTGTGATTTTGTTGCTGTAAAGCCTTCTTGCCCTTGCCCTGCCTATGCCTTTTAGTTTTAATAGCGCAAACAATTCTTCCTTCACGCCATACTTGACTCTGAATGAGAGCTTTGTCAGCTCAAGGGCAACGGATTTCAGGCTTAGCAGCTTGCTCAGCTCCCTTGCAGAGTAGAGCAGCCATTCTGCTGTCTGCAGCTTTGCGTGAACTTCTCCTGGCCTTATGTTGTATTTCTCAAGGAGTTGTGCCTCGCTTTTTTCCTCTGCCCATTCATGCAGGAACATTGCTGTCTTTGCAGAGTTCATGAACTCGTCATAGTCCTCTTCATAGATTGACGGCTCCTGCTGCAGCAGCCTGCCTTCGTTCTCAACAAGAACCTCGCTTATTGTTTCGTAGTCTTTTGAATTAGCCCTAAGCAGGGGCCTCATCTCAAGCGATGTTGACGCCATTAGGAGGAATGGAAACGCGTCTTTAACCCCTTCTGCATGCCTTGACGCGTTTCTTGCGCAGGTTATCATGTGGTGTGCCGTCAGGGGGTCTATGTAAAGCTCCGCAGCCCTTTTGCCGGTTATTGTTGCAGATACTTTTCCCTCGCTATCGCCGCCAAGCTCGTCTGCGCCTGAAAAGTCATCCTTTGCCGCTATCAGCCCCCAGCTTTCAAGCTGCCCGATAATCCTTGTTATTGTCGCGTTCAGTTGTTTCATGTCCCTGTACTGGTGTGCCCAGAAGGTTTTTGAGAAGAAGCTGAAAATCTCCTTTCTTGTTGTCACGAATCGCGTTGCCACGAGTGAAAGTATGTATGTCCTTAGCGCAGGTTCTGCTGCCAGCTTTGAGTATATGTCTTCGGGCTCGCCAAGAACGTACCTTTCGTAAATGCGCTTCTTGTCAGTCTCCGCCGCTGCAACGGCTATTGCCTGCCCTTCTGTGTCGTACTTCGGCCTTCCTGCCCTGCCTGACATCTGCAAATACTCAAGAACAGGTATCCACTGCATGCCTTCGTTTCCATACCTTTTCAGGTCGCGTATCACTGCCCTGTATGCTGGAAGGTCAAGTCCTGCGGCAAGCGTGGGAGTGCAGCAGATTATCTTTATGGTTCCTTTCCTGAAAGCGTCTTCTATCGCTGTTCTCTGCTTGTGTGTCAGGCCGCTGTGGTGGAAGGAAATGCCTTTCTTCACGCACCTTGCAAGCCTTTCGCACTGTTTTGTGGGCTGCGTAAGCGCATGGAGAATGTAAAGCGACAGCTCGTCAAGCTCAGGGCTGCTGGTATTCAGCTTTTTCGCTATCTCCTCTGCCGTCTTCTCTGCGCCGGGCTTTGTGCCTACGAATATGAGCGCCTGCTTGCCTATGCGCATAGTGTCAAGCGCTATGTTCAAAGTTCCGTCAGGTGTTGGCTGGCTTATGTGGATTTTTGCAGATGCCATTTTTATTGCTGTCATTTTGCTGCTGTCTGCTGCTGTCATTCTCGGGAAAGCATTCTCTCATATTCTGTAGAGCACCCTCTCATACAGCCTTGCAACTGCTATTCCAAAAGGGTCGTTGTTGTCCTGGAACGGGTCTGCGAGTATTGTGTATGCCCCGACCCTGTTGCCAACAAGAATGTCTGTCAGCAGCCTGTCGCCGACTACAACCAGATTATTGCAGTTGCGCAGCTCAAAATATCTCATGGCAGGCTTTAATGCGCGCGGATGAGGCTTCTTTGGGCTTGCCATAAACACAGGCATCTCAAGCATTACCTCAAGGCTTTTCACTCTGTCTGATTCCACGTCGTTGGACAAAGCGCACATGGCAAACCCCAATGAGCTGGCTTTTCGGAGCGCTCCCATTACGCCCGGGCCCGGAACAGGGGAGTGGTATCTTGTCAGGGTTCCGTCAACGTCAAAAACCAAGTGCCTTCTTCCTGCGTTCCAAAGCTCCTCAAAATCTATCTCTGCAACGCTTGTGCAGTGCTCGTCCGGAGCGCACAACTTCCTGGCTTCAGCATCAGGAAGCGCGTAAGTCCTTATTATGCCTGAAAGGCTCATAAGGGCAGCAGGATTCAAGCCAGTTAAAAAATGTTGTCAAAACGGACTAAGAAAAAAATGGGCCCGCGCAGATTTGAACTGCGGACTTCAGGAAGAGTTTTTCTCTTTCACCTGATCTCTGCCTAGTCGATATCAGTTTCGCCGCCCCTTAAGGGCTCAGGCGCACCAACCAGGCTATGCTACGGGCCCAACGCCCCTGGGCAGACTCGAACTGCCGACCTCTACCGGCCTTGGTTTTTAACCAAGCAGCCTGCGGTGGCTGCAAAGCAAGTTAACAGCTCCGTGGTTCTTAACGAACTCGCACGCTCTACCTGCTAAGCTACAGGGGCACGTTTTTCCAGCCTGAAGACTTTAGGTGTTTATAGACGCTTTATAAAATTTGCCTATATCAACTTCTTCACACAAAATTGCTTTTCTTTGGCAAATATTTGTCCCTGATGGTAGAAATCCGTGTTTTTGCCATATTTCATATTTCGTAAGCTGGTTCTCTGACTTGAAACCTATCTCCCTCATCCATTTTTCTAGAGATGTCCGTCCATTAATTTGCAAGTAGTAATTACGATATGACCTGTCCCCCCTCTTTTTATACCTACTTCCGTAGTGATGCTTGAAATTTAAGTTTCTAAGCATGTTCGATACAGAAATAAGTAAAATTTCATTGTTTGTCTGAAAATCAATTACGGGATAGCTTTTATTTTTTCTTTTGAACACTAATGAAAAGTCTGTATCGGCAATACCTTTTAAAAAAGCCCTTTTTATACTTATATCCGCTTCTTTTATTAATGGAGGTATATCCATTTTATCCTTCGGGCTTAAAGTAATCCCGCATATTTCATGTAAGAATAGGAAAATGGATTTTGAATGAATTTCTATTTTAGCCGTTCCTGTAGAAGTCATTTGTATCTTTACATCTCTATTGAACAATTTTTTAATTAGAGGGGCTAATATTTGGCGATACCATCCGATTTCATTTATTATATGACCGTCATAAGATAGCCTATAATCTTTCTTATCATCATAATAGTTCATGAAACCATCGCCAGTATGTACACCCATAAAATAAGCCAGATCTTCATCAAGCTTTTTCGGCAATGTTGTTTTAAGTAACTCATCCTTTTTTGTTAATTTAATTCTAGACAAATCAAATTTCATTTTAACCTCCCAAAATCTCAATCTAACCGTTGAGATTTCTTTCGGTTTAGAAAGAAAGCTCTTTGGTTAGCGAAGAGGACTTTTAGCAGAGCTGCGTAAATGCTTTTAGGCTGTAAAGCCGACCCTTGCCGAAGGCAAAGGGAAAAGCATAATTTGGCAGCTCTGCGTGTCCTCTGAGCGTGCAGAAACAGGTTAATATACCTTACGCGCGTCTGTCCAGTGTCCAGTGCTCACAACCGAAAAGTTTTCGGAGTTATTATTTAACAGACCTAAGCAGCCATCCTCGCCACAAGCAGAAACAAAATTGAGGCTGCTCCTGATGCGAGCGCAAGCTTGGCGTAAAGCTTTGCAATATGAAGAACAAGCTTCTTTTTCTCCCTTAGCGCCGCTTTTGAGTTCATTCCTGCAATCGCGCCGGTTGCCATTACAATGAGAAGCCCTGCAACAACTGTTATTGTTATGCCTACATAGTTCCCGTATATGTATTGCGTGTCTGGCTTTTCAAAGAGGAATCCGTAAAGGTTTGCCTGATTGAAGTCAAATATGCCGATTAGCTGCATCACGCCAAACAGTGGGTAGAAGCTTGACAGGAACAGTCTTGGCCCGATTATTCCGAGGGCGAACTGCACAGTTGCCAGTGCCCAGAAAATGTAAACCCCTGTCTCTGCCTTTCCGGCTGCCTCCTTCTGGAGGAGCATTGTTTCATTTGCCTTTACTGGCGGCATATCCTGCCTTATGTTTGCGGATTTATTAAATGTTTGTCTTGCCGGATTGGGCTTAAACTCATCAGGATTCCGCAAGGTTTTAATATGCGGCATGCTGGCAGTTCCTTATGGTAGTTCAGGACCTTGTGCTTTTTGTGCTTTCATTCGTTCTGCTGATACTTAGTGCTGACTGGGCTGTGAAGCTTCTTTCCAGGATTTCAGCTGCACTGAGGTTCAGGGAGTTCTTTCTGGGATTTTTCCTTGTGGGGTTTGGGACTTCCCTGCCCGAGCTGCTTGTGGGCGTTGTGTCTGCTTTTGAGGGCGACCCTGTCCTGTCGCTTGGAAATGTGATAGGCTCTAATGTTGTGAACCTTACCCTTATACTGGGCATCCTGGTGATTTTGGGGAAGGGGCTTAGGGTGGGCAGGAAGGTTGCAAAGCGGGACATGATTTTCATGCTGTTTGTGTGCAGCCTGCCTGTGTTTCTGCTTTTGGACGGAAGCCTGTCAAGGGCTGAGGGCTTGGCGCTTTTTCTCGCATTCGGGCTTTACCTGGCAAATTCGGTGAGGGAAAGCAGGTCTTTTTCCTGGAATGGAAACGGCAATAATGCTGCTTTGCGGCGCGTTTCAGCAAATGCAGTCCTCCTCGCTGTGAGCCTTGCCGTGCTTTTGGCAAGCGCGGATTTTGTTGTCAGGTACGGCGTTGCCCTGGCAACTGATATGGGCATAAGCGTCATGCTTGTCGGCTTGATTGCTGTGGCTTTTGGCACTTCCCTTCCTGAGCTTGTCTTCAGCGTGAGGGCTGCTGCCGCCAAAAAGGGCGGCATGGCTCTTGGCAACCTTGTTGGCTCTGCAGTGGTCAATTCAACAGTGGTTTTGGGCGCGACCTCTGCGATAATGCCAATAACTGCCGACTACATGCTGTTTGTCACAAGCGCGACATTCATGATTGTGGCCATGGCCATGGCAACTGCTTTTGCAGAGAGAAAAGGCGGATTCACTGTAACGCAGGGGATAGCCCTTGTTGTGATGTATTTTATCTTCGTGATTGCTGAGTCGCTGCCAAAGTTTGTGCATTGACTTCCAGATCGCCAAAAGCTGCTTTTCTGAGCATCTGGGCTAATTCCACTATTATATTGCCTGCCATGAAATTGCCTTTTTCCAGTCTGAAGTTTTCAAGATTCTCCTTTGTCCTCATGTAGAATTCCTTGTCGGAGTAGAACTTCATCATGGCTTCAGACAGCTCCTTGTGTGAGCGGCTTCTTATAACAATCCCGAACCCGTGATCTTCTATCTTCCTGGAGTTGTCCAGCTGCCTTTCGGGATAGATGCTGAAATTGTCCGGGCGGGGGATTATTATTGAGGGTGTCTTGGCTTCTATGACCTCATGTATTGAGTTGTAGCCGCCGTGGGTTATTACCAGGTCTGCAAGGCTCATGAACTCCGGAATGTTCGGCTCAAAGTCTGTTATCCGGAAACTTCGGTATGAGGGCCTGCGCCTGCAGTAAGGCCCGGTAACCACATAAGCCTTCATGTTCGGAATGGCTTTCTCACACCGCCTCAGGGCTTTCAACAGGATACTTTCATTTGACGCATAGCCTCCTGCCCCGAAGGTTACAAGGATGTTGAAATTTGAGCTTCTTATATCGTATTTTTCCATTACGCGCGAAACCATGCCGGCCCTTAACTCCCTTACTATAGGCCCTACAAACCTGACCTTTCTGCTTGCCTTCAGCTTTGAGTACAGCTCCTGTGGCACAAGCCTTTTTATCTCCTCCTCATAATGGGGCATGAGCACAATGTCAAAGTTGCGCATATGCGTGTTTACGAAATGCTGCAGGGTCCTGTTGTCATACTTTCTCAGCACGAGTATGTTCTTTATGTT
>JACPIG010000020.1 GCA_016188205.1 Candidatus Woesearchaeota archaeon | reverse complement strand
TTCAGGCGGCATCGTCATCATGCCTTCTGCTATTGCCGAGCTCGAATAGCTTTTACCGCTCCCGCGTTTGCCGACGACGAACACTACATGCGGCCTCACAGCGTCCATGAATATGTTTGTGGAAAGGGATGTTGTCTGCCCCATCTTGACATAGTGCTTTCCAAGAAGGAAAGTGCCTTTATCTCCGAACCTTTTCCTGTCTGTATCATCCCTGCCCACTATTATTTCGTACATGATTACACACCGTAATCCTTAACAAGCCTTTTAATATTGGACTTTAAAGGGAGCAAGTCCTCCTTTATAACTGTCCAGACAATTTCCAAGTCCACTCCATGATATTCGTGAATGAGTTTGTCCCTCATGCCAGCAATTTCTTGCCATGGAATTTCGGGGTATTTTGCCCTTATTCTGTTCGGTATTTTCTTTGCCGCTTCACCGATTATTTCGAGGCTTCTTATGGTGGCGTTTATTGTTTTTTTATCCTTTAGAAAATCATTGAAGTTCAGACCGGCTGCAAAATTCTCTATGTCGCTTATGGATTCCCAAATGTCGCTGATGTAATCCCTGTAATCTCTCATCTCCCCTCATACATTTACAACTTCTTTCAATATTCGCCCGCCTATATATGGCCTAAGCGCCTTCTTTGAAACTAAATCAACCTTTGCGCCCAAAAGTTCGCCAAGACAATTTTCCAGTTCAATAAACTTGAAAAAACTTATGGGCCTGTTGAATTCTATTAACACATCTATATCGCTGCCCTTTTTCTGCTCCCCTCTTGCAAAAGAGCCGAATATGCCTATGCTTTTGACATAATACTTCTCCCTTAGCATATTCTTGTTTTGAGAGAGCTTCTTTTGAAGTTCTTCTAACTTTTTCATTTGCCTTTCCAACGCTTACAGTCTTGGCTGCTTCTATCAGGGTGGAGTATTGTTTAATAATTTTTCCTTTATGCGGCATTGTCACCTTTTCGTGATATGCCACTTCGGATTTGTCGGCTGCGCCTGAGCAATGCTCAGGTTATTTTCTCTCCCCCTCGCTTACCGTGGGGGAGAGAAAATAAGTTAGCTTTGAGCTAACCGCAGCCGACAACATCGTTTATCAATATCACGTACACTTTACAGTGTCACGCTGCAAAAACATTTATAAACGCCCCTGGCTTCTTTTGTGTCCGGAATGATTGACAGCAAAGACTTCTCAGGAATGAGGAAAGAGATGGAAGCCCTTGATGCGAAAAGGGAAAAGTCCATAGCTTTGTCAAGGGAAATTATCAGGCTTTCCAAGAGGGTTATTTATTCTGTCCACAGGGACGGGCTTAAGGAAGCTGAAAAGCTTCTTGACGAGCTGAAAGCTTCTGTGAAGAGGCTGGAATCCGTGGGCTACACTGAGGAGGGCCATTTCAGGACTGCGATGCAGGAATACGTTGAGGCAGCATGCCTTTTCAGCGTTGTAAGGGAAAGCGCCCTGCCGAGAAGGGCTTCTTTGGGTGTTTGCGCTGAGCATTATCTTCTTGGCATTTGCGACCTGTCAGGCGAGCTTGTAAGGCGCGCCATAAATGCCGCGACAAAAGGCAACAGCAAGGAAGCTCTTTTCATAAAGGGCTTCCTGCAGGAGATTTACGGAGAGCTTCTCAGGTTTGATTACCGCAACGGCGAGTTAAGAAGAAAATTTGACGGAATCAAGTATGACCTGCAGAAACTTGAAAGCCTTGCTTTTGAGCTTAGCAGGAGGAAATAGCTGGAAAATGGCAGACCGGGAGAAGATAAGGGCTCAGGCAAAGCAGATAATGGACGAGTTTGTAAATGCCCTTGACAGGGTTGGCAAAATCAGGGAAGAGTATGGGGTTGAGAGGCATGATGAAACCCGTGTTCCGGGAAAGCCCTCTTTTCCCGGTTTCAGGCAGCGCTTTTTCATGAATGCGCCCAAAAAGAATGAGGAATACATAATTGCCGAGAGGAAGAGCTGGTAGCCATGGAAGAAGCGCTGAAAGGAAAGATTGGGAGCTTGAAGAAGCGCAGAATTTCTGCTGTTGAGAATGTTGAAGGGTTTCTGAAAGTGATAAGTCACAAAAACAAGGCGATAAACGCGTTTCTGCACGTTAATGAGGCTGCTGTTGAAGACGCAGAGAATGTTGACAAAAAACTGAAGAAAGGGGCTTCTGGAAGGCTTGCAGGGCTTGCAATAGCCGTAAAGTCAAACATCAATGTGACAGGCCTGCCCATAACGTGCGCGTCAAAGACACTTGAGGAATACTACGGTTCCTATGATGCTGATGCCATACGGAAAATCAGGGCTGAGGATGGCATAATTATAGGCATGACAAACATGGATGAGTTTGCGTGCGGGAACTCTGGCGAGACTTCTGCTTTCGGCTCAACAGATAACCCTTCTGCTCCAGGAATGATTCCTGGCGGCACAAGCTCAGGCAGCGCTGCTGCACTCGCTGCGGGGATGTGTGATTTGGCTTTGGGCTCTGATACCGGCGGTTCAATAAGGAACCCTGCCTCTCACTGCGGCGTTGTTGGCATAAAGCCGAGCTATGGCCGCGTTTCAAGGTTCGGGCTTATAGACTCTGCCATGAGCTTTGACCAGATAGGCGCAATGGCAAAGGATGCGTACGGCTGCGCCCTGCTTATGGAAGTAATGGCAGGCAGGAGTGATTATGATGCAACGTCTGTTAACGCTGCTGTACCGGAATATACGGCGCATGCAAAGAAAACAGGGCAAAGCATTGGCAATCTCCGCATTGGTCTGAGCAGAGATTTTGAGAGGCTGTGCACAGACAAAAGGATATACGGCATGATATCCGGAGCTGCCAAAAGCATTGCTGCCAAAACAAGCTCTAAAATCGTTAATGTGGACCTGAAGTATGTTGACCTGTCTGTGCAGGCGTATTACCCAATCCAGTATGTTGAGTTTTTCTCCGGCACGCGCAAGTTTGACGGCAGGAGGTATGGGAAGAGGATAGAGGACAG
Organism: Candidatus Woesearchaeota archaeon; assembly: GCA_016188205.1. Taxonomy (GTDB): domain Archaea; phylum Nanobdellota; class Nanobdellia; order Woesearchaeales; family UBA10216; genus JACPIG01. The sequence goes on along the minus strand of JACPIG010000020.1, from coordinate 29,795 downwards.
CTGCGGAGAAGAGGTATTAAGGCGCATTCTTGGCGGCATGGAGATTTCCAAGGCAGAATATCAAGGCACTTATTACAGGAAGGCGCTGATGGCTAAGCGGCTTATAACAAGGGATTTTGAGGACGCGTTCAAAAAGGCTGACGTAATCCTGCTTCCTACAACCCCTGTGCTGCCGCACAAGCTCGGCGCAAAGATAACTGACCTGAGGACTGTGTATGCGTATGACGCATTTACCATTCCTGCAAACCTCGCCGGCATATGCGCTGGCGTTGTTGGGGCTGGAAGGATTGGCGGCGTGCCTGTTGGATTGCAGATTATGGCTCCTGCTTTCAGGGAGGAGCTTCTTCTGCAGGTCATGGCTGCCTGCGAAAAGCCCGGTGGCAGTGATGGTGGAGGCGAAAATGGCAGGGCTTGAGTGGCTTGGCCACGCCGGATTCAGGGTTTCAGGCGAAAAAGTAATCTATGTGGACCCGTTTCAGATACAGCCTGGTGAAAAGGCAGACATAGTCCTCATTACACACCCCCATTACGACCACTGCAGCATTGAAGACTTAAGGAAGATTGTGAAGCTTGACACGGTAATTGTTGCCCCAATTGACTGCCAGAGCAAGATTGCTTCAGCCAAGCTTCATTATGCGGAGTTCAAAAACGTTTCTCCCGGAAGCAGCGTAAGCATCTATGGCTGCTCAATAAGGGCTGTTCCGGCATACAACACAAACAAGCATTTTCACAACAAAACTGATGAGTGGGCTGGCTATGTCTTTGAGGTGAACGGCAAAAAGCTTTATCATGCAGGCGATACTGACTTTATCCAGGAGATGACAGGGCTTGCCTCAATGGGGATTGATATAGCTTTGCTTCCTGTTGGCGGAACTTACACCATGAATGCCCGCGAGGCAGCACAGGCTGTTGCCATGATAAGGCCAAAGGTCGCAATCCCAATGCATTACGGAAGCATTGTCGGCAGCAAAGAAGATGCCGAGGTTTTCAGGAGGACTGTCGCACACGCCAAGGTTGAGGTTATGGGCAAGAATTCTGTTATAGAATTATAATTGGTGTCACCGGCGTTATCAGGCCGTATACATTCGGCGTGACGAGCCAATTGAGGAATGCTGCCCTCTGCTTCAGCACATGGACTTTCTCAGTTTCCCCTGGCGTTTGCATCGGTCTGATGACGGGTATTACTAATTGCGGGACTTGACTAATGTGCCTGTCCACGAGCATCTCCCTGTAAAATCCTGCTGGTTCCCATGAGGAAAACCTGTAGCCTGCTCCTGAAAGTGCTGTCTGGATAGCCCATATGCTCCCTTCTTCGCTTAATTGGTAAACAGCGCAGAACGGCGGCAGGTCGTGATTTGCAGTCGCAACAGCCCCATAGCGTGTAAGTATGCCTGCGATGACATCAAGACTCATTGTTTATGGTAATTAGCTTTGATTTATAATTTTTACCAGTGAATCTTGTATCTCAGCAGAGCTCCTATTCCTCCGAGAGCGTCCAGCTTCTGCCCTGGCTCGTTCTCAGAGTTTATTATGAACACCTCCCCGCCTGTCCTGTCAGTGCTTTTCATCAGCCCGTCTATTTCGGCAAAGCTGCCCTGCTGCCTTGTCCTGTGTATCAGCCCGTCTGTGACAAGCAGAGTCTTGACCGCTCCTGCGTTTGCCGCTTCACCGACTTCCTTGCTGCCATAAGCAGAAAGCCCTGACTTTGATATCTCGGCAAACAATTTTTCAACAGCCTGCGCCTCCATTGACGCCCTTTCCTGTTTCAGCACTTCCTGAAGCTCAGGCCTGTTCAGGACTTCCTTTACGCCGCCCTGGACGTTGCTGCACGCCGAGAGCACAAGCTTTTGCTTTAGCTTTGAGTCATTCAGCTCTTTCAGCAGCTCCTCTTTCCAGAATGACGGGCTTGCCAGAATTACGTGCTCAGGGCTGTAGCGCCTGTCGTATTCCTGCAAAGCATGTATTATTTCCCTGTAGAAGTTCCTTGTCTCTGTTTTCTGCAGCTTCTTCTCAACCTGCCCTTTCAGCTCCGCAAGGATTTCGTATCCCTGCTCCTTGAGCAGGGCGAACACAGCTTCCTCCCTGTCAAAAGCACATATGATTATCCTGCCGGTTTTCTTCTCGCTCGCTTCCCTAAGCCTTTTAAGCTGGTAGCTGTACCATTTCTCCTTAATTATTGTGGCGATTGTTCCTTCTTCAAAGCTGAATGTGTGGTGTGCCTTAGGCACTTCTTCAGGCCCTTCAACTATTGTGCCGCCTGCCCTGAGCATGTTTGTATATTTGTGGAACTCAACGCTTTCAACAAGCAGCTTTATCCAAATAGGCTTTTTTACTGCCTCAGTGCTTCTTTCCTCCTTTCCTTTTATCTGTATCTTCCTGAGAGTCTTGCCTTTGATATAGTCCCCTTTTTCCATTATCTGGCTCAGGTGCCACAGGTCATCAGCTGTCTGGACAGCTATTGTGACTTCGCCTTTGTTCAGGTTTGTTTTCAGTATTTTCATCTTAAAGCTCCTCATCAAAAGATTTATATAAAGGTATTCCTGTTTTTCAGGTGTCATGATAGGCAGGAAAGGGCAGGCTGGTGGCGCTGCGGTTCTCGTTGCGGCAATAGTGGGGCTTATGCTGCTTTACATACTTTTTCTTCCTCCTGACGAAAGGGCTGCGCTGCTCGGCGAGAACACCACAGGCCCTAATGTTTCAAAAGGAATCGGTGAGGACGCAAGGACTTTGCTGCTTGAAAAGCCGGGAACATTGTTCAAATCCAGCCAGGATGAATTTGAGCACCACATAAATTCATTCAACCTCTTTGCAAAGAGCGAAGACAGAATCATAAAGTCAGCTGAATCAATATATATTGAGTCAACAAGGGGCAACATCAAGAGGAAGTCCATGGCAGTATCCATTGACCCCTCAAAGACGTCTAATCTGCAGATGAGCTTTGATGCAAAGGCGCATAACGGCAGGCTTATAGTGAAGGTGAATGATGACGAGGTGTTTAACGGCGAGGCAAAAGGCCAGGTTGTTGTCAAGCTTGACAAGCTGAATGAGGACAACGTTATTGAGATGATGACAGAGGAAGTGGGCTTCCAGTTCTGGCAGAAGAACTTTTACGAGATAAGGGACTTCAAGATAACCGGCACAGTGAAGATTCTTGAGAATCTTGAATCAAAGCAGTCATTCATAATCGGCGGTGAGGAAGCGAACAACATCGAGAGGGCTTCCCTCATTTATTTTGTTGACTGCAAGCCGAGTGACTCCGGAACGTTGAAGGTTTATCTCAACGACGCCCAGCTTATCTCCAACGTTCCTGACTGCGGAAGCCCTGTGAAGATTGAGGCTGACCCTGCCCTTATTGCGAGGGGGCAGAACACGCTGCGCTTTGCAGCAGACCAGGGCAGCTTCCTCGTTGACCAGGTCTTTGTCAAAACCCGGCTTAAGGAGCCTGTTGAGCCTGTGTACTTCTTTGAAGTCAACGCGACCCAATTCAGCTGGGTGAAGAACAACACATTTGACGCAATCCTGAGGATGAAATTCGTGGATGATAAAGAAGAGAAGCGCGCTGAGCTTAACATAAACAACCTCAAGACATTCATGGACACCAAGCGCACAGCCAACTTCACAAAGAACATTGACAGCTTCATAGTTGAGGGCAACAACTTCATCAAAATAGTTCCAGACACGCAGCTCAACATAATTGAGCTCAGGATAAGGCTTGAATAGGCTGTAAAAATGGCTGACAATGGAGCGAACGAAAGAAAAGAAAGAGGGCTGTCTGAGATAGAACGGAAAGAGTTACTTGCGGTATTAGCGCAGATGGAGGCGTGCATTTGTGAATTGACGACCGCTACAGTCCTGCTTGCGAAAGTTCAAACCCCAAGAACACAAGACGTTGTACATGCAGTTAAATTTGCAAATAGTTCCGCCAGCAGAATAGGCGATCTGGGCCAAAAAATGTCAGTTATTGGTGCTCTGCTGAAAAACAATAACTAATCAATCACGAATGCCGGGCTGGTTCTTAAAAGGGTGAAGTCAAGTTGATTGGCAAAACTGTTGATTAAAGCCAAGCTGAGGTTCAGTAATGCTGAACTTACTTTGTCTCCCCCACGGTAAGCGAGGGGGAAACAAAGTAACCCTTGTTATTGACAAGGGCTCAGCTTGGCTATCACTCGTTAGTTGACTTTGTCTCTCAAAAGAAAGATTTATAATGCCGCCTTCTTAAAGCAGCCGCATTAAAAAAGAGGTATTTGGTATGCCTGATGATGACCCTATTTTGAAACGGCTTGCATCCGAAGTTGGAAGCAGGACCTTTGAAGGGCTTAAGACTACAGCATCAACTACGAAAAGCTTAGCTGGAGCACTTGCCAGAAACGCGCCTTCGAAAGCAGCCGCAACTGCCGCAGCTGTTGGAGCGGCTGCTACAGCCGGGGTAAGTGGTGGGAGGAGTGTTGCTGTAAAGGGGTTTGACTTCTTGCGCCCTCAAGCAAATGTGCCTTTCTATTTTGTGCTTGTAGTTGTGGCTGTTCAGGCTTTCGACTTGTTCACTAAATACGTCACTGAGCCCACTACAAGGCTCTTTGCATATTTCTTAATTTCATTGGTTGCTTTGGCGATCATAAAGAACTGGAGGCAGGTTATGTTTTTGGCAGTGCTTTCTTTTCTTCTTCCTTATGGGTGGCAGTTTGTGCCAAAGGATAACCCCTGGTTTGTTCCTGTAAACTCTGTTTTGTTTATAGCTTCTCCTGTATGGGGCTGGTGGGCTGCCTTTAATTACAAGCCAGGAAGCTTTTTAGGGGAAGCTGCCCGTATAGCACTCATAGTGCTTCTCGGGTTAGGTACTGTATGGCCTGTGATGGAAACCACTGCAAAGACTGCCGGCTTAGACCAATACGTGCCTAAAGTTGACCCGGGTCAAGGATTCAAGGCGCTTGAAGAGGGCTGGAAGGTGTCGATGAAAAGGGCTGCGCAAATACCAGAATCCATAAGCAAGGGCTTCCGGCAGCAGATTAAGCTTGCCGCAGGAGACTTCTATACGGGAGAGGTTGACAAGAACGTGAAGGAGCCTCTTGGAGTTTCTATTGAGAAGCTTGAGCCTGCTGACCCTGCTTATTTTGAGGGTGAGAAGGTCACTGTGTGGACAACGCTCAAAGCGAGGACTTTGGATGAGCCAATAACGATAATTCCGAAGTGCTGGTCTGACAAGGGAAGAAGGGATGAATTACAGGGCTTTATATTGCCCCCGCAGATAGAGGTAGACAGCTATGAGAGTGACATATTCAACTGCAGGTTTGAGCTTCTGAAGGCAGGCAGCCGGAGGATTAAGACTGCTGCAACATTCAACTTCAACACAAAGGCTTATCAAAAGACTTACTTTATGGACAAAGACAAGATTAGGAGTCTGAGGCGCGAGCAGATTGACCCGCTTGACTTCTATAAGATAACTGACAAGAAGCCTGTTGCTGTATTTACTAATGGTCCTGTGATGATTGGGATGAGTGTCCCTGAGCCTCCTGTCGGCTTGAAACAGGGCGACTTCACGCAGCCGTTTATAGGGGTTACCCTGAGTAACAACTGGCAGGGAAGGATTGAGAGCCTGACTGAGTTAAGAATTGAGCTGCCAAAGGGCTTTGAGATAGATGCAGAAAACCCTGACAGCTGCAGCCACGCATTTAAATTTGTGGAGACTGGAGATGATGGCTATAATGTGTATGGTCTTGACATTGATAAGGAAAGGGTTTCTGACCCGGAAGCTTTTACAGACATAGAGAAGTTCCAGAGCTTCAGGTGCCTGCTGAAGGTAAAGGATGATCAGATAAATGAGATTCTTGGAGGCACGCCAATATCAGTAAAGTATGAAAAGCCAATAAGAGGCAGCGATGCTGTTGCGACAATAAAATACTGGGCAGACAAGTACGGCGTCCCGAAGAAATTGGCTCTTCAGGTTGCTTTGGCTGAGGGGCGCTTGCAGCATTACGGCTCAGATGGGAAAACGGTAAAACGTGGCGATGGTGGTTGCTCATTTGGCGTGATGCAAATCAATACCTGCGCTCATAAGCAATGTATTGGCAAGGTAAGATATGACCCAAACAGTGGCGACATGTGCAGAGGTGCCTTGTCCTGTGCAGGCACAGATGTTAACGACATAAACTGCAACATAGAAGCAGGCATAAGGCATCTGAAGAATGGCTATATACATTGGCAAACAGTCAACTCTCAGGATTGTTCGTGTGGAGAATATTCCGGCTGGGACTATGCTTTAAAATATTATAATGGCTGCAGTTGTGGAAATGATTATGTTAAGCTTGTCAAGGGTCAAGACGTGGATCAATATCTGGTGTGATGATGAAGAGCCTAACTATTGTGTTTTTGGTAGTGCTGGCGGTGTTTATATCAGGCTGCTCAGGCAGCCCTGGAAAAGGGGGTGACAAGGATGTAAGCGCAAAGCTGCCATTTACTTATGCTGCTGTGCACAGCGGAACTGAGGGAGTGAAGGTTGAGTTTCTTCCCAATGCGCCTCCTGCAGAGCTTCTTGCGCCTTTCAAGAGTGGGGGAAGCTATCCTTTCAAGGCAGCTCTGAAGCTCAGCAACAAGGGCGCTTTTGACGTTGAGGACGGGTGGGTTGTGCTGACGTCTGAGGAGGACTACATGAAGCTTGACAGCTTCAAAACCGCTTTTTCGCTTAAGGGCAAAAGCATCTTCAACCCCGGAGGCGACAGCGGCATCGAGGTTTTTGACGGCTCCACAAAGCCATTCAGGGAGGGGCAGTCTGAAAAGCACAAGTCAATAGTTCTCGCTACATTGTGCTACAAGTACAGGACAGACGTAAAGACTGATGTGTGCATAGACACTGACGTGCTTGGCTTGTCCCAGAAAAAGAAGGTCTGCTCTGTGAAGGACGCTTCTCTCTCAGGAGGCCAGGGCGCTCCTTTGGCTGTTACCAAGATTGAAGCAAAGATTTTTCCTGAGGGCAGCGGGGAAAGGATTGCGTTTGTAAAGCCACAATATGTTATTTACATCAAGAACACTGGCGACGGCGAAGTGCTCAACCCTTCGGCTGACATGAGCTCTGCATGCTCTTCCGAACTTGTCTCAAACCGAGACTCAGAGGCTTTCAAGAGGATTTGGAACATCGCAACAGTTTCCGCTTCCCTCTCAGGCAAGGAGCTTGTTTGCTCCCCGAACCCCATAAGGCTTCGCTCCAAGGAGGATTTTGTTCGGTGCAGCCTAAAAGACGAGGACAAGATTGACGCATCAATCCCAAGCTACACATCCCCGCTCACAATAACCTTTAATTACGGGTACACAACAACGATTTCCAAAGAAGTAACTGTTACAAGGGAGGTTGGGTATTAAGCGGTGTTTAGCACAAAAAATATAAAGTTCAAGAATACCATTGGGATTAATGGCAACAGCAAATCCATCGGCGACAGAAACTCCAGCTGGATTAATGCCCTTGGTTTTGGTTGTCCAAAGCCCGCATTTTCAGATGGCTGAAAGCATGCAATCCGCTTATTCTCAACTCAGGGAACTTCATGACGTAGTTTATGTCAGAAACCTGTTTCTGACAATTGCTTCTGCCATATATAGCCCTGTTAACCTGTATGCCGACGGCTGGACAGAAAATGACTGCGGGCTGATGAGAGGCTTGGTTGGTGGGTATCTGAAGGAATTAAAGCGATCTTCGCATGGCAGCGTTCCACCCATGCCGCCTATAGACATAGGCTGGCGAACCCTATCCTCATTTACCCACACAAGAGAAGATTTGGAAGGCATGGTCTCAATCCTTGGCGAAAAGAAAGTTCGCAGAGCTGAAAGAAAAATCTTATCACAATATGGCGTGAATGAGCCCGACATGCTGGAGGAACAACGTGCTGAAATGGCCATTGTTCCTGAGTTTTTTGTTGATCTTGGAAACGTGGATGACGAGATGCTTGCCGCAATGCTTGCAGTCCAGGCTTATAGCCACGAAGCGGCAAAAACCCGGGTAGACGTGCGTTTATGCCCGTTTGAACAGGACATTTACCTGAAATTGACCGGAGTTCAGACAGAGAGACTCGCAGCTATTACCGGCTCTAATGGGGCTGCTGGCGTGGTTCAACTTCTTAACGCCCGCAGAGAGGAGAATCTGCGCGAGCGCTGGATTAGTGATATGATAAAAGACCCAAGGGATTCCATTGTTTACTGCGGTAACGCACATACAATGGACGGATTTGTTTATTCAGAACGCGTGCATGGCTTGCTCGATTTTGCTTTTGTTGCCATTGAAAAGAATCCTGACGGCGCTGTGAGAATCAGGGGAACATTTCCTTATCATCCCACCGTTGACAGGGACGCGACCATGGCAGGGTTGGCCAATTACTTTGCCTCAGGCCCGATAAAGGTTTTAACTGACCTTACACCAAGACCTCGTGTGATGTCGATGAGGAATTTTCCGGATGCATAAATCTATATCTTTGGATTCTGCGCTTTTCAACAGCAATATTTAAATAAGCAGCCGATAATTAATTCTCAAAATGGATAAAAGGCTGGTTTTTGTTTTGCTTGTGGTGCTGATGGTTGCGTTTGCAGGCTGCACGGGTCAAGTCGGTATCAAGGATTCCAAGAGCGGCGTTGAGAAGTTCAGGACAGGGACAAAGGGACTTGTGCTGAGCTTTGTGCCTGGAACTCCTCCGGCGAGGTTTCTGGGCGAGGGCAAGTTCACTGTGGCTGTGCAGCTCAAGAATGCCGGCGCAACAACCATTGACGGCAGCACGTTCGGCGGAAACGTTTATCTTTCCGGCTTTGACCCAAACATAATTACAGGCATGAAGACTTCTGACGGCATTGGCGCTCTTGGCGGCAGGGGCACTTTTGACCCTGAGGGCGAGTTTGAGATTAAGGAGTTTCCAGGGGATGTTGCGCTCAAGCCGGGGATTGACACTTACAAGCCGACAATCCAGGTGACTTCGTGCTATTCTTACGAGACTCTTGCTGTTGCTCTTGTGTGCATTGATTCTGACCCGTTCGGCGTGACTTCAAAGCAGAAGGTCTGCTCTACAAAGGACGTTTCTCTTTCCGGAGGCCAGGGCGCTCCTGTTGCAGTCACGAAGATTGAGCTTAACCCCACTACGGACAAGCTCAGGTTTGTTATCAGCGTTTCAAATGCTGGCGGCGGAACTGTGTACGAGCAGGGCAGCCAGAACTGCAATCCTTACAGCGCAGGGCTTTCTTTCAAGGAGATTGACGAGATAAGCCTGCAGGAAGTCAGGGTTGCTGACCGCGACATAACCTCAACCTGCAAGCCGCTTACCAGCGGCAGGATTAAGCTTATCAGCGGAAAGCGCAGCGTATTCTGCGAGCTGGACATGGCAGGGTTCAAGAACACGCCAGCATTCAACACGCCCCTGAGCGTAAAGCTCAGGTACGGCTACAGGGACTCAATTTCAAAGACTGTTGAGATTGTAAGAGCGCCTTCTTAGGGAAAAATTTATATAACCGTTTCCCTGTTTTTTGCTTATGGCTTCAAAAAGGGTGTATCTTGCGCTTGCAGTTGTGGCTCTTGTTTTTCTGTATGGCTGCACTGGCAACAAGCAGCCTGCTTCAAGAACAACCCCTTTCTGCGGCGGGCTTGACGGCTTGGAGATGAAGTTTGTTGAGGGCAGCCCGCCTTCCGAGGTTTTTGACGGCGCCCAGTTCCCTTTTGATGTAACTCTGCGCCTGTTCAACAAGGGCGAGCACCCGATTGAGGCTAATGAGGCAAGGATTGAGCTTTCCGGCATAAGCCCTGTTGATTTCGGCGGCCCTGATTATGCAAAGGTGATTAGTGAGCGGCTTACAAGCACGCACAAGGACCAAGAAGGCAAGTGCGTCAATGGCGACCCTGTGCACATAACTTTCGGGGGCGCTGGCGAGGAGCCCTTCAAATACAGGCATTCGTTGCCCGGCAACACACAGTTCACTTTGAGGGCTGACATCTGCTACCGCTATCAGACCAACTCAACTGTCCAGTTCTGCGTGCAGAAAGAGCTGCCCAGGTTCGGGCAGGAGCCGACGTGCAAGGTTGACGAGGCAAAGAGTGTTTCAAACTCCGGCTCGCCGCTTCACATTGAGGACTTCAAGCAGAGCCCTGGAGGCCAGGACAGGATTGCGTTCACGTTTTCAATAGTGCAAAAGGGCACTGGAGCTGTGCACTCAGGCGCGTTGTGCGACTCAAGCTTCCAGAACAGGAATCGCGTGCATGTCAAGGTTTCGTCAAGGGTTGGCAGCGTTGCCTGCACAAGCCTGAATGGCGGCAATGAGGGAGACTTGATCATTGTTGACAACAAGAGGGTTGTAAACTGCGTTCTCGGCACAGCAGGCACAACAGGAAGGGAGTTTGAGACTCCCATAAACATAGAACTCGGCTTCAACTACAAGCAGCACGAGGACGCCACAATACTTGTCAAGCATCTTGGATAGAAAACCTAAAGATTCATCTTTTTCAATGCCTTGTCCACGTTTTCCTTTGAGTAGCCTGATGCGAGAAGAGAGTTCTTTATCTGCTCAATGCTTTCTTTGTGCTGCATAGCAACGTCTATCATTGACATTACCTCTTCAACTTCTGAGTAGCCGAGGGTTTGCTCTTCAAGGTTGATGGTTAAGCCGCCAGCAAGTTTTTCTGGTGCTGTTGCCGGATAAGCCTGTTGCTGCTTTGGCTTGGCTTGCATAGGGGCTGCCTGCTCTGGCGTGTATGTCTTAATCGCTGGCGCTTTAATCGCGGGTATTGCGGTTGCTGGTGCTGGCTTTGGCATTGTCTGCTTTGGCTCTGTCTTCTGCAACAGCGTCTTCTCCTGCTTTATTTCCTTTATTTCTCCTGCTTCAATGGTTTTCTGCTGCACAGGCTCCATTACAGCTATGCTTTCCGGCTGCTGCGGCGCTTCTCTTGCCGCAGAGGGAATTTGGATAGGTTCTGATGCGAATGGGGTGGGCAGAGTCACTGAAGGGGCTGCCTGCCTTGCCGCGACTGTAAGCTGGGATTCCAGCTCTGACTCCACAATTGTCAGCCTGCTTCCTGCTGCTTCAAGCGCTTGGAGTTCGCGGTTGAATGCCTCCTGCTGCTTTAGCAGTATCTGCTCTTTTCTGTCTCCTGAGTCTTCTCTTCTTTCAAGCTCTTTGAGGCGCTGCTCTGCTGTGGTTATCATGGCCTTTACTTCTTTTTCCCTTGATAAAAGCCCTTCCTCTTTCTGCCTCATCTCAGCTTCTCTTTTTGTAAGCTCCCTGTCCTTCCTGTAGAGCGCTTCTCTCAGCACCTTTGCCTTGCTGGCGTACTGCTCAAGCTCGTCTTTTGTTATTGTTTCTGCGTGCCCGGATTCAGGAGCCTGTGTGGGGATTGCTTGTTGCTGTGTTGCCTGCTGAGCAGCTTGCGTTGCCTGGATTGCCGCTGTCGTTGCTGCCTGTGTTGCTGCTTTTTCAAGCGGCTCTATGCTTTCCCTCATGGATATGACTGTCTGCGCCCTTATGCCGAATTCCCTTATGGCCTCGTCTATGCGCTGCTTATGCACTTGAAGCTCTGATTCCTTTGCCGACAGCTCTGCCTTTGTGCGCTCTGCTTCTGTTTTTGCAGCCGCGAGCCTTGCGTTGTAGTCCCCTATGAGCCCTTTCATTATCCTTTCATTGTCAGCCTTTATCGTGCCAATTATCTTCTCATATTGCGCCTTCAGGCTTTCTGAGTGCTCTTGCCCGTCTTTCAGCTTTCTTGAGAGTATGGCTCCTGTTTCTTTGGCTGAGGCAAGCTCCAGCAGGATTTTTTTGTTGGCTGAGTCCTTCAGCCTGATGACCTGTGATGCGTGCTCAAGCTGCCTTTGGAGAATAAGCGCCTTTCCGTGGCTTTTTGTGTGCCTGAGCTCACTTAACTCTGACTCTTTTGCGGCTATTTCCTTTTGAAGCTGCTCTTCAACCTTCTGCGACAGCTCTTCCCTCTCTGCCAGGAATGTTTTGAGCCTTTCTGTTTCGCGGTTTTTCTCCTTGAGGCGGTCTGAAAGCTGTAACTGTATTGCCTCGTATGCCTGTTCCTTGTCAGCATAATAATTCGTAAGGCGGCGGATTTCCTCTTCCTTCTCATGAAGCTTATTTGCCAGCTGGCTGGCTTTTTCGTCCTCTACGGGGTTTTCTTTCTCTGCCTTCAGCTTCTGCAGTTGCTGTTCGCTGTCCCTGAGCTTCCTTTCGAGTATCGCCCCGGTTTCCTTAAGGCCAACAAGCTCAAGCACAGTCTTCCTGCCTTCTGCTTCCTTTAACTTCAGTTCCTGTCTTGCCTGCTCAAGCTCCCTGAGCCAAGTTGCAGCCCTGCCGGTTCTTGTGCTGCCAGCCCTCTTTAGGCTGTTCAGTTCTTCTTCCTTTTCAGCAAGTTCCTTCTGCAGCTGTTCCTCTATCTGCTGCGACAGCTTTTCCCTCTCAGAAACGAACTCTTTGAGCCTCTGTATGGCTGTGTTTTTGTCGTTGAGCTGCTCTGCCAGCTGTGCGGAGAGCTTTTCCTGCGCTTCGCTTCTCTGCCTGTAGTGGTCGCCAAGCCTTCTCAGCTCTTCTTCCCTGCTTGTTTGAATCTGGCTATCTGCCTGGGCTGGCTCGGGCTTTGCTTCTGCCAAAGTGCTGTTTGATATTCCTGCCTGAGCATCTTTTGTGCTGAGTGCTGCAAGCCTTCTTATCACCTCGTCTTTCTGGCTGAGCTGCCTTTTGTATTCCTTGTCCAGGTTCCTCTCAAAGGAATCCCTCAGAAGTATGTGTTCCCTTAGCTTGGTGTTGAGCTCTTCCAACTCAGAAATCCGCCTGGCGAGGGAGTTTATCTCTGCGCGCGAAACTGAAAGGCCGGATTTTGCAAGGACAAGCTCCTCACCTAAAGAACTGACAGGGGCATTTATGCCTTTGCCCGAGTTTTTTCCCTGAACTTCCTGCCTGAATGTCTCCTCTTTTTCCATTCTGCAGCCTTTGTTTCCTGCCTAATCCTCTGCCATGGCAAAGTTGCTTAAAAGAGCCTCAAGCTGGACAAACTCATCAGAGCCCTCAACCATCCTGAATTCTATTTCCCCGCACTTGTCTATGAGCCGCATCTTTTTTGCAGTGCCTATGTCAAGCCCGGGCAGCTCCTTTTGTATCTGCTTTACGACGTCAAGCCCTGAAAGCCCCTGTGACAGCATGGCATTGAGCAGCTTATCCCTTGCCTCTATGAACCCCTTGCCCATGGACAGCACAAGTATTTCTTTTATCTCTTTTGGCTTTGCCATAGACGCTGCCGAGTATATAAGCTCTTCGGTTATTGTTCTGGAGCTTGCTGCGCAGCTCTGCATTATGTTGGCCAATTTCCTGCAATCGCCTTCGCTGGCTTCTATCAGGGCTTTTTTTGCATTCCCACTGATACTAAGCCCTTCGTTTTGCGCTATCCTGTCAACTATGGCTCCAAGCTCGCCCTCCTCAAGCGGCCTGAACCTGAAGATTGCGCACCTTGACTGTATAGGCTCTATTATCTTGCTTGAGTAGTTGTTTATCAGTATGAACCTGCAGGTGGCTGTGTAGTTCTCCATCGTCCTCCTCAGAGCCTGCTGCGCTTCTTTTGTCAGGGAGTCTGACTCGTCAAGGCAGATTATCTTGAAAGGCGCGTTGCTTATCGCCCTTGTCCTTGCGAAGTCCTTGACCTTCACTCTCACTACATCTATCCCCCTTTCGTCGCTGGCATTAAGCTCAAGGAAGTTCTGCCTCCATTCCGGTCCGAAGAGCTTCTTTGCCATGAGTATTGCAAGGCTCGTCTTTCCTGTTCCTGCGTGCCCTGAGAACATAAGGTGCGGGATGTTGCGCTGCTCTATAAACGCCTTTACCCTCTTCACAGTTTCTTCCTGGCCTTTAAGCTCGCTGAAGTCAGAAGGCCTGTATTTCTCAGCCCATACCGCGCCAATGTCCATGCCTGAAGATAACCTGAGAATTAATATAAAGGTTTCTACACGCTTAAACCATGTCTTCTTCTGCCACGACCATGAAGTCTCCTATGGCGAGGACTGCGCTGTAAGGGATAAGAAGGTTCCCGTCCTTGTCTTTTTCAAGCTCAAGCTTTGACGTGTACGGAGTTGGCTTTGACAGAACCATGTGTATCAGCTCCCCTGACTTCGCCTCAAACACAAGGTCGCCAACTTCCCCAAACCTTTTGCCTGTCTTGCTGACAACAGTCTTTCCTATTATCTGCTTTGAGAATTTTGTTTCCTCTTCCGCCATCGTCCCCACCTGCTCACAAAAAGTCCCTGAAATATTTTTCTTTTTTAAGTAGTAATGATTTGTGGTGATTTATGGTATACAGTTATATATAAATGTTTTGATGCTGTGGGGGCGTTATCCTGAACAGTATAGCGGGGTAGGGTAGCCGGGAGTGCCCGATGGACTCGTAAGCGTTCTGAGGCACCCATAGGCTGTTGGCTCAAATCCAGCCCAGCTACCTTTCATAAAATGCACTTTTAACCGGAATTCTTTCACTTTTTTCGGAAGTTTCACTGGACACTGGACAGACGCCAGCCTAAAGTATTTAAACTGCTGGCTCAGTTCTTTCGGCACCAAAAGAAGCTCTGCCATTTAAGCTGGTGTTCTGGCGGTTATAAAAATGACGCGTGACAAGAAATTAGCTGAATGTGTTGGATTGTGGCTGGCAGAAGGTGACAATAAAACAAAAGCAGAAATTACTTTCACAAATAGCTGCTGGGAGTTAGTTGAACTATTTCATAAAACAATAGTGGAAATTTTCAATGTAGCCGATCTAAAGATTCGAATATATGTGTATAATTCTACAGGACAGTTCCAAAAAATTCCTCTTTCAAATGTTCAAATCAGGAACTATATAGATAAGAGGGCGCGTAAGCCATATTTCATTTGGCGATTGGCATCTGTTGAGGTTGTTAAAAAATGGAAAGAAATAGTCAATTCAACTCAATTTGATGCCGATTCTTATCCAGGAATTCTGCGGGGGTTTTTTGCAGGAGAAGGGAATATTAAATGCGGCTCACATAATTGCAGGGTGATTAGAATGGCGCAATCCAAAAGAGTCGGATCTATCGAGAAATCCTTGGAATTATTTGGAGTAGACTATACTTTTTCCGATCGCCATAGAGAAGGGTATATTATAAGTGGCAAAGAGAATTTCGACAAGCTTGCCGCCATCGTAATAGCCGATTTGCATCCCGAAAAAAGAGCGCGGTTCCAATTAATGCTTTCCGAGTATAAGCAAATGCATTATACGAAATTCTCACTTAGGAACAAAATAATCAACAACTTAAGAGGAAATGATTTCTCAACCAGTGAATCCCTGGCCAGTCAGTTTAATCGATCTAATGCAAGAATATCAGACATACTAGTAGAACTTAAAAAAGAAGGACTTGTGAAAAACCACAGGGTCAGAAGCATTGATTATTGGGGCTTGGCGGATAGCAAACTCGTGCCTGTTTCTCATATAAAGTATAAATATTTAAATATGCTGCTCAATGATGCACAAAGAACCAAAGATCTTGCCTCTGAGGCTGGTGTTTGCTGGACGGCTGCGTTCAGAAGATTAAAAGAATTGGAGAGGCTTGGCTTGGTAAAAAGGAGAGAGGACAAAATGTGGGAACTCACCCCTACAAATTTTGAGGTTATTTCAATATGAGCATTACCTGCGGAATTGATGAGAGCGGAAGTGAACTATAGGGTTTCCTTAGTTCTCCGAAAGGGCCCATCATCGGTCCAATGGTAATGGCAGGAGTCCTCGTTGATGAGGAAGGCAGCGAGAGCCTTAAAGCCATAGGCGTGAAGGACTCAAAGCTGCTGACAATCGGAAGGATGAGGAAGCTGTTTGACAGGATAAAAGGCATCGCCATAAGGCACAAGATTGTGGTTATACAGCCTGCTGAGATTGATGCTGCGCTTGAGTCAGACAGCCTGAACCTGAACTGGCTGGAGGCGCACAAGTCAGCCGAGATAATAAACGCGTTGAAGCCGGAAAAGGCGATAATTGACAGCCCAAGCAACAACGTGGTCAATTACAAGCGCTATCTGATGAAGCTGCTTGACAACAAGGGCATTGAGGTTGCTGTGGAGCATAAAGCTGATTTGAACCATGTGGAGTGCGGCGCAGCATCAATACTTGCAAAAGTGACGCGCGAGGACGAAATAGAGAAAATCAAAAAGAAGATTGGCAGCAACTTTGGCTCAGGATACCCTTCAGACCCACTCACAAAGGCATTCCTTGAAAAAAACTTCAGCAGGCACCCGGAGATATTCAGGAAGAGCTGGATGCCATACAAGAGAGTTGCGGGGAGCAGGGGGCAAAAAAAGATTGGCGAGTTCTGAGCAAATGCAAAACAATAAAAACACCCGCAGGCGTAATTACACCTTAACACGTATTTGAGGTGGTTTCATGCAGAATGATAACAAGAATGGAGAAGAATTCACAGGAGAGGAGCACGAGGAAGACATCTATGAAGAGGAAGAGCGGGAGAAGCTGGAAGAGGAAGAAGACGAGATAACTCCCGGTGAAGAGGGATTCATGAAGGGCTACGAGGAAGGCAGCAAGATGTCCCGCTGTGCGAAATGCGGCAAGGCAATTGTTGAGGACTTTGTTGAAAAAGAGATAAAAGGCGAAGTGTACAGGTTCTGCTCCAATCATTGCGCCGAGTCTTATAAGAAAGTAAATAAATAACGCGCTCAAAGCCAAAAAGAGGATAACATTGAATGGCAGATATTCAGTTTGCTAACCAGCTTGGATGGTATGCGTTTGGCAGCCTGCTGATACTGGTCCTGCTATACCTGATGAGGCCGAGGCCTGTTGAGAGGAACATGCCCTCATTGATGTTCTTCATGCGGGAAAAGGGATTCGCAAAAAAAGCGGCTTTTTTCAAGCGGCTTCTCAATAATCTCCTTTTCCTCATACAACTGCTCGGCCTTGCCGCCCTGTCATTTGCCCTCACAGCCCCTTACACAACCGTCTTCGGCTCACATGCCATCGAGAAGACAGCAATAGTCCTTGACACCTCTGCAAGCATGCAGACAGGCAACCGCTTCCAAAACGCTGTCGATGCTGCGAGGAAAAGCATACACGGCGATGCAGCAATAGTGCTTGCACAGAACATGCCCCTGCTTGTTCTTGAGGCTGGAAACCGCGAGGAAGCAGAAAAAATCCTTTCCTTAGCAAAGCCAAGCGACACAACATCAAACATAGGCGACGCAATGCTGCTTGCAGGCGACGTCATGAAGGGAAAGACAGGCAAGGTGGTTGTCATAAGCGACTTCATAGCCACAGAAGGGCCTGACCCGAATGTTGCCAAGCGCGTTCTTTTGTCAAAAGGCATACCTGTTGAGTTTGTAAATGTTGGCGGCAGGGCAGGCAATGCGGGCATAATAGACCTTTTCCTCGGCAAGTCCGCTACAAAAGCAGTTGTAAAGAACTATGACAGCGAGCAGAAAACACTTACATTAGGCATAATAAGCGAGCAGGGCACACAGCAGATTATAAAAAAAATCCTTCCAAAGTCAGTGGAAACCTTTGACTTTGCAACGCCTTCCGGCTCAACAGAGCTCAGGATAATGGAGAAGGATGATTTTGACCCGGACAACCGCGCATACATAAGCGCTCCTTCATCCAAGAAAATAAAAGTCCTTCTGATAACCAACTCAGAGAAAAGCAGCCTGAAAACAGCCCTGCAGGCATCCCGGGACATACAGCTCGCCACAGCAGAGCCGCCAGTAATACCAAGCCTTGACTATGACATACTGATAATTCACAAAGCTTCCCCAGGGCTCATACTGCCTGACTTCTATCAGGAGGCACTGAAAAAGGTAAGGAACGGAAGCTCGCTCATAATAACTGCACAGGAAAACGCAGGGGCAATAGACAGCGGGCTTCTGCCTGTGCAAATTGGAGGCAGCCTCAACAACACAAAAGTCACGGCAAGGATAATAAACAAGTTCACTTCAGACGTTGACTTCGGCACTGCATTCCGCTACTACAACTCAACACCAAAAGCAGGAACAGCAGTAGTGGCCGACGCAGACGGCGCAGCAATGCTCGCAGTTAAGGACGAAGGATTCGGCAAAATAGTGTATTACGGGATACTTGACGACTTCAGCGACTTCAAGACAACAGTTTCGTATCCTATATTCTGGAACAAGCTCATAGGATTCCTCACAGAGACAGAAGAACTGAACGACTACAACTTCAGGACAGGAAGAATTATTGCAGATGCAAACAGGCAATACATGGACAAGGCAGGATTCTACACGTTTGGCACAAAAAAAGCAGCTGCGAGCCTGCTCAGCGAGAAAGAGTCTGACGTGGGCAAAGAGGCAGACAAGCTGCTTGACGAGGAAAAGCGGCTTGCAGCAAAAGAAGGGCAGGAAAAAAGGGACGTGAAGCTTGAAGAATACTTATTGATAGCAGGATTCCTGCTGCTGCTTGCGGAGCTGCTTTACGTCAAATGGAGGGGCGACTTCTGATGGACTTCAAAAACCCCCAGCTCCTGTACTCAATAATTCCCCTGGCAATAATCCTGTTCTTCATAATAAAGCACGACTTTATCAGGTTCAAAGACTACAGGGAACAGCAGGCATTCAACAAGGGCAAGAAATGGAAAAGGATGTTCCTTTACACATCAAGGCTGGCAGCCCTCTCGCTGCTCATAATGGCACTTGCGCAGCCGTTTGAGCTCAGGCAGGAAGCCATACAGGGAAAACCTGAACTGAACATATTTGTTGACAAATCAGCTTCCATGGAAATTTTTGACAACAAAACAGCAGCTCAGCTTGCTTCCAAGCTGAGCAGCTCAATCCCGGTGAATGTCAGGACTCTGGCTGAAGGAAACAGGTCAGCAATAGGCGATGCAATACTGGCAAACATACAGGGCGACGACAGCGTCCTTCTCATAACAGACGGCAACAGCAACTATGGAAGGTCGCTGGGAGACATGATGCTTTTTGCCTCATCCCTTAACACAACAATAAGCGCTGTCAAGCTGAGCCCTGAGAAAAAAGACGCCTACGTCACAGTTGAAGGCCCTTCTGAAACAACAGCAGACGCTGAAAACACCTTTGAAGTCACTGTAAGGCAGACCGGCACAATAGTGCCGTACAAGCTGCGAGTCATAGTGGACAATGAGCTTGCAATAGACCAGCCGGTAAGCGGCAGCATAAAGCTGGAGTTCACAAAAAGCCTCGCTGAAGGATACCACAGGATTACGGCAGATATAAGCTCAGAAGATTATTTCCCGCAGAACAATCATTTCATAAAGACAGTCAAGGTTCAGCCAAAGCCAAAGGTTCTGCTCGTAACGGAGAAGAACTCTCCTGCAGCACAGATATTCACGAGCATATACGATGTAAAGACAGCAAGCGCGCTTCCGGAAGACATAGAAGGATATGCAGCAGTCATAATAAACGACATAAAGGCAGAGAAACTGCCTCTTGACACATTAAGCAATTACGTGCTTGAAGGCAACGGGCTGTTTGTTATAGGAGGAAAGAATTCCTTTGACAGGGACAGCTACAAGTCGCCTTACTACAAGAGCTATGAGGCTCTGCTTCCTGTTGTTGTCGGTACAGGCAAGGAAGAGCCGAAGAAAGAAGTAAATGTTGTGCTCCTCATAGACGTGTCAGGAAGCACAGGCAGCACATTCAACAAGGCAAGCAGGTATAGCGTAAAAGATGTTGAGAAGGCGCTTGCACTCTCAATACTAAACGACCTGAAGAAAACAGACAACGTGGGCGTGATAGCATTTGAGTCAGTCCCCCACAAAGTCTCTGACATTGCCAAGCTCTCTGACAACCCTGACCTGGGCGAAAAGATAGAAAGAATAACCTATGGCAGGGGCACAGACATAGCCTCAGGGATTTCTGCAGCAACAGACATGCTCTCATCAGCCCACGGCAGCAAAAACATAATACTGATATCAGACGGCATAGCAGGAGGGCCTCAGGCAGATGATATAAGAGCGGCAGGAGTGGCTGCATCTACAGGCGCAAAGGTGTACGCGGTCGGGGTTGGAGAAAGGACAGACACACAGCACATGCTGGACATTGCAAATGCAGGAAAAGGGGCATATTTTGAGCCGAAGGAAACAGAAAAAATCAAAATCGTTCTCGGCGAGTCAGAGAAGGCAAACGACACATACGGGCTTGAGGCAGTAAACAATTATCACTTCATAACCAGAAACGTAAAGCTGAAGGCATCTGTTACAGGCTACAACTTCGTCATACCAAAGTCACAGGCGCAGCTTCTTGTCACAACAGCAAACAATGTGCCAATACTCACGACATGGCGCTTCGGGCTGGGAAGGATAGCTGCTCTCTCAACAGACGACGGCTCAGCGTGGAACGGCCAGATGCTCGGCAGGCAGAACTCCATCCTGCTGTCAAGAACAGCAAACTGGGTGATAGGCGACCTGAGCAGGAACAAGGACTTTGACGTTGACATGGACGACATATACCTTGGCGAAGAGCTTGAGATAAGAGTCATATCAAGAAAGCCGCCTGCGGCTCCAAACCTTAACTTCTCAAAAGAAGGCGAAAAGCTGTATACAGCTTCTTACACCCCAAAAGAGGCAGGGTTTTACAGCTTCTTTGACGCAATAACCGCGGTAAACCATGACAAGGAGCTCAGCAGGACAGGAATGAACCCCAGCCTGAGCGAATTAGTTGCCATAACAAACGGGGACATGTTTGCACCAGACGACGTTCAAGGCATAATAAACAAGGTGAAGCAGGACTCAAGAAGGGTTAAGACAGACAGCAAGAGCTACTCATGGGCATTTGCGCTTGCAGCCCTCTGCATATTCCTCTTTGAGATAGCTGTCCGCAGAATCATGGAAACAAAAAGAATAAATAAGCAATTGAGGTGAAAAGAGCCATGGCGTATATAAGAAGGAACGTAAACCTGTTCCTGCTACTGCTCGTAATAGTCGTATTGGGAGTGATGGCAGGGCTCACAACCTACTACCAGGTAACATACAAGAACCTGTCCCTGAGCTACGGCGACAAGCTGAACCAGCTAAACAAGCTCAACTACAACCTCTCGCAGCAAAAAGCCCAGCTTGGCAATGTAAACGAGGAGCTGAAGCTCAAAACCAAGGCAAAGGAGCAGTTTGACACGCTCTACACAAACATAAGCGACTACAATGAAAAGCTGGCAGACGAGCTTGCCCGGACAAGAAGCGAGCTTATAGACACCCTTACAAAGCTCAAGGCAGCAGAAGCAGACCTGTCATCAACAAAATCAGAACTGTCAACATCCGAATCAGCACTTAAAACGCAGCAGCAATACGCAGCAGAGCTTGAAGCCAGGGTATCAAGCCTGAGAGCAGAGGTGTGCGCACTAAGGCAGCGGCTTAACGAAGCATGCTAAAATGAAAATACTCGCAACCGCGCTAAAGGAGCTCAGAGCAGGGCTTAACAAGGCACTAATATTCACAGTAATGCTTGACGCCCTCATAGTTTTCCTTGCAGCATACCTTGTGCTCTCAATATTCAACATACCTGCAATACTCGCGTTTTCCATAACCATGGCATACCTCATAGTTGAAACTGCAAAAAGGGCAAGCATAAGCAAGATAAGAAAGGTTGAGGAATACTACCCAAGGCTGAACGAAAGGCTGAGGACTTCAGCAGAGTACATAAACGCGGAAAACCCGGTGGTGAACGAGCTTCACCAGGAAGTCCTGACAGAACTCAGAAACGTTGAGGAAGCAGAGTTCCTGGATGACAGGAAATCATTTGCAAAAGCAGGCATAATAACGCTTTTGTGCTTCCTCGTGCTTCTGCTCGCACCAGTGTCAATAAAGCTTGACCCCATAGACGCGGCAGTGGAAAAAGTGAAGGCAGCTACAGAAATAAACGTGAGCTTTGAGCTGGGAAAAGGCGAGCCAACACCCGGCGGCGCAGGCGGCGGCAAAAAAGGGGGCGCGAAGCTGGCAAGCGAGGACGACATATTCGGCGCTCCAAGCATAGCAAAGCTCGGCGAAGAAGAACTTAAACTGGTCATAAAGCCGGCAGGCGACTCCATAAACATAAGGCAGATAAAAGACGCTGAGGAAAGTGAGTTTGCCGACAGCGAGCCGAAAGAGGCATTCGCGGTTTCAGCAGCCGCTTACGAGGAAAAGATACCGAGGGAGCAGCAGGAAATAGTGAAAAACTACTTCACAGCGATAGCCAAGGGAACATAGAACAAAAACACAAAACAAAAAGGTGATGGAAATGCAGGCTTACAAAAAGACATTTGAGGACGTGCAGGCAGAGATAAGCAAGATAATAGTCGGGCAGCAGGAAGCCATAGAGCAGATACTTGTGTCGCTGCTGTGCGACAGCAACGTGCTGCTTGAAGGCTACCCCGGGCTGGCCAAGACAATGATGGTCAGGACGATAGCAAGGATAATGGACCTGAAGTTCAGCAGGATACAGAACACGCCAGACCTGATGCCCTCTGACATAATAGGCACATACGTCATAGAGGAGATAAGCGGCAAAAGGGAGTTCCGCTTCCACCCCGGCCCAATATTCGCCAACATAGTGCTGGCTGACGAGATAAACAGGGCAACGCCAAAAACCCAATCCGCCCTTCTTGAAGCGATGCAGGAAAAGCAGGTCACAGTAGGAAACTCAACATACAAGCTGGACGCGCCGTTCTTCGTGCTTGCAACACAAAACCCCATTGAGCAGGAAGGAACGTATCCGTTACCTGAGGCACAGGCAGACAGATTTCTTTTGAAAATAAAGATCGGCTACCCAACCTACCAGGAAGAAATGGAAATAGTCAACAGATACGGCGCAGAGCTGAAAGACAGAAGGCTGAAGATAGTGCTTGACAAAACACAGCTGCTCGCGCTGCAAGGATATGCGAGGCAGGTGCCGATAGCTTCAGACCTTAAAGAGAAGATTTTGAAGCTGGTGACGAAGACAAGGAACTTTGACCTCATACAGTACGGAGCATCACCAAGAGCAACAATCGGGCTGATACTCGCGGCAAAGGCAAGGGCGCTGATAAACGGAAGGAATCACGTTGCGTCTGAAGATATTGCAAAGATGGCATACCCCATACTGAGGCACAGGGTCATACTGAACTTTGAGGCAGAAAGAAAAGGAATGACAACCGATGACGCGATAACACAGCTGATTGAGAAGACAAAGTAGTATAGAAATGTTTGAATAACAGACTAAAAATAATAGCGGGCTGACTACTGGAGTTCCGCCAAAAGAGACGAGAAAGAAGCATTAGGAAAAACCCAGAACAACAAAACCTGCATTAATCCCCTGATGCAAAATACTATTTAAAAACTAATTAATAGCAATTCGCATAAATTATCGAAAAATCTTGTGCGAATTGCTAAACATTAAATCGCATATCAAAAGTTCGAAAATTAATGCGATTTAATATAATAGCGGGCTGACTACTGGAGTTCCGCTTAAGAGGAAAACACACACAAGCACCAACACAAACACATACATACAAACGGCAACAGAAAATGATAACAACGGAGTATTTGTCAAGCCTGGACAGGTTTAACCTGATAATGAGGAAAAGAGTTACGTCCAAGTATGCGGGCTCAAGGCCGAGCATAATGACAGGAAGAGGAGCCACGATAAAGGACCACAGGATGTACGCAGAAGGGGACGACTTCAGGCTGATAGACTGGAAGGTGTACGCGCGAACTGACAACCTTTATGTCAAAAGGTATGAGGAGGAAAGAAACCTTGTCGTGCACATAATAATAGACAGCAGCGCAAGCATGAACTACGGCAAGCCAACGAAGTTTGACTACGCATCAATGCTTGGCGCGGGGTTCGCATACATAGCGATGCGCGGCAACGAAAAGTTTCAATATGCGACTTTTTCCGACGCTCTCAGGGTCTTCCAGCCGAAAAGGGGCATGAGCCATTTGGCAGGCATGGTGGAAGTGCTCAACACCACAAAGCCCTCAGGAATATCAGATTTCGCAAAGGCAATGGCGAGCTACAGGAAAGCGCTCGGAACAAGAGCCATAATAATCGCAATATCAGACTGCCTGTTTGACCCGGAAAACATAAAGGAAGGCATGCGCATGCTCGGAAACAACGAAATCAAGCTGATACAGGTCCTTGACCCATCAGAAAGGAAGCTTGCCATTGACGGCGACGTCAAGCTTCGCGACCTTGAAACAAGCGAGCTCATGCACACGTACATAAGCCCCAAGCTCAAGTCAGACTACCTAAAAAAGCTTGAGGCGCATATGCACGAGCTTGAAAAGGTAAGCATAGCCCTGAGGTCAGGGTTCCATGTCGTAACTACAGACACCCCCATATTTGACGCGTTCTATGAGATACTGAAGTAGGGCGAATCACGCAAAGCGCTATTTGTTATGTCTGATGAGCGATTAATTTCTTTCCAGGTTATAAAATTTGTGGGCAAAGAATAAAACGAGATGAAAAATTATCCATTTAATTCATACTCTATTTTTATAGTTTTATCATTATTTAAAAATATTTTCTTAGTAATATTAGAACATAAATCAACGTTGTGCCTGCAATGGGCGTAAATCATTTTTGGGCTTTCCTCTTCATCAGAAATGTATTCTTTCTCAGTTAATTCGGAATAAGGTTTGTTTACTTTACTGAATCCAAATGAAACTAATATGGACTCTATTCTAAACTCATAAGGCATGTATAAAGTTAGTCCATTTTCTGATAATAAACATTGAAGCCAACTATTTTTATCAATCTCAAAAGTGATAAAGCCTGAATCTCTATCTCCATTATTTTTTAATTTGGTTAATGCTTTATAAATTAAATCCGGATTTTCATCTTTTTCCTTTGAAGCTATTTCAGATCCCGAATCAATCAAATATTTTCTAACTAAGGTTTTGAAATACTTTCCATTCCATAGCTCTATGGGTTCGTCTCTTGCTTGCTCCTTGGCTTGAATAGTAAAATCTGAAGTTGTAATTATGATTGCTTTTTCTGCTTTGAACTTCCTCATAGACCCTAATACATTTTGAACAATAACATTCCCAACATTGTTGCCTTTAGCGTTTTGTTTTACCTGAATCGCAATTATTTCATCGCCTTTTTTTGCAACTACATCGATTCCATAATCTCCCGTTTTCCTAGTAACATATGTTTGATAACCCATTTTTTCAAAGACAATCGATACAAAACGTTCAAATTGGAAATGATTTAAATGCTGAAAATCAGTTTGTATTCCTACATCTATTTCTTTCCATTCTTTTACTTGTTTGGGAGACCCCCATTTCCCTTGGTATTTTTCAAGTCCTTTAGAAATTTGTAACTTCTCAAACCTTTTCCGTTTAATTTCTTCTAATTCTTCTTTAGTAATCCACTTTCCTTCAAAACTTATAAGCCCCTTAGCTTTTTGGCTTTCGCTAAATGTTATCCATTTACCTTCAAGCTTCACTAAGTTTTTACTGGATTTTGATGATTTTTTAGATAATTGATGTTTTTTCAATGCTTCTTCAGCATTTATTAGACTTAAGTCATAATTTTTCTTAATAAAATTATTTTCCGCGTCATTCATTAAAGCTATTACTTCCAGTCCCGGCTCCCCAATTATTTTACTCAATAATTTATCAAGTTTGTTTCTTTTTCTTTCAACAATAGTCGCATTTATTTTTTTCACTATTAGAATTCCTGAGATTGTTGCAACAACGATAAAAAATACGAGGCTTATAGTTTGATTTCTTCTTTTTTCAGATTCAGCAACTATTTTAGCGGCAGCTTGTCTTTGGATAAGTTGTTTTTTTGTTTCTAATTTTTCATTATAGCTGTCCAAAATAGAATTGCTTTGAGTGTTTATCTTCTTCGTTGCATTTTCTTTTTCAAAATCAATCAAACTGAAACTTGTCGAAGCTTCATCTACGATTTGACCGTTATTACTCAAAGTTGTTTTACAATTACATTCTGAACTTGATAAACCGCATAAAGTTTTCATTTTGAGAGTGTCTTGGTCACTTTCACTATTGAATTCTTGGCATATTTTTTCTGAATCCATCCGTTCAATAGTGTAAATATAAATCCCTTGTTCCTCAGTTGGCTCTTTTTGGTATTGAAAATAAGCGATTAATGAGTGATTTTCATCTGCTGTGAAAAACTTCATATTACTCGAAACGGTGTCAATCTTTTTTATGAGTGATTTACTTTTTAAATCGTAATAACAGATATAACCTCCTCCATATGGTGCTTTGTAACCCCATATACCGTCTTTTGTTAGTATTAACTGATTGTCGCAACCACTTAAATCCTTGTTCTTGAAATCAGTGTTGACAATTTTATCCTCTCGGAAGTTATATAGTTCATAATTGTCCAAAAGAGCAACATCTCCATAGACACTTCTACATCCGCTCTTAATCGAAATTTTTGAATTACCCGCGAAGTCGTACATTTCACATTCTCCTCCTTTCCAGAACATTTTTGTTCCCTGTAATTGTAATCGAGGATATGTTCTGCCGACTATGAATTTTTCATCAGGATTGAACAAGTTGGAATAAGTATTGCCGCCGTCACTTAACCATATCAAAATATCTCCATTAAATAAATATTTTTGATTATTTTCGTCGAAATCTTTTATATTTGGAATTTCCCATGGAAACCTTATAATCTCAATGATTTCATTTTTATTAGAGTCAACAATTACCAAATCTGATGATTTGTTTTTGTATTCTCTCAGGTAAATTAATTTGTTTTTCTTAATTTTTGGAAAAGAAAGACCAATTAACTCTTTTTTTGTTTCTTGATATGAAGTCCAATCAATTACGAGTTCATCTATTTTCTTAAGAGAAGAAGTTTCTATGTTGTAAAGATATATCGTTTGCGAATTATTAAATGTTGATTTAAATGCAACATATGGGTAGTCCATATCGTAATCTTGCCAGGAGTTAGTTAATTCAACACCGACTATTTTTTGTGATCGAATATCCATGGGCATTTCAGTGCCATAGGAGAATACAGATAAAAGAAGCAACCAAAAAATGAGGATTGTGAAACCCTTTGATTTTATCATTCTAAAACATCCCCTTCAGAAGATACGAGAATGCAAAGGAGCTTGTGAAGTAAAGAATCAGGGTTATTGCGAAGAATACAGGGAAGTACTTTACTCCGCTCCTCAAGTCGCCCTTTCTTATGGTTGCAATAATCGCTGCGGAGAAGAAAGACGTCACTGCAAGGCTTATGGCTGCGAAAATCCTGAAGTCAGACAGGGAGACGCCTGGCTTTGAGAACGCAAATGAGAAGCCCAGTCCAGCAGTCTGCTGAACATCCTTTATGTCAATCGTGGACATTATCCTGCCAATCACCTCAAGAAGCTGGCCTGAAAGTGCAAACAGCAAAGGGGAAGCTATGATGGTGGCAAAGCCTATGAATATTGCATAAGTAGTCACGTTGGCAGCGAGCTCCTTCCGCATTAGCTGATTTTCCTTTATGTTGTTGGAAATCTTGTTAAGTATGTCGCCAACCTCTCCGCCGGCGTTATAGCTCTCAATAAGAAGGTTTATTGACCTCTTAAGAACAACAGAGTCATACTTGTCAGAAAACCTCCTGAGCGCAGCGTCAAGGTCAGAGCCGCTCATAGTCTCCTTGGCAACCATTTCTATCTCGTTTGCAAGCACGCCAAACCTTGGCCTGACAGCATACCACAAAGCCCTGTCAACCGGCATGCCTGCCCTTATGTTTCCGGATGTAAGCTGCAAATAGTCCGGAAGAACCTCTTCTATGCCTATTCTCCTCTTGAAAACCCTGAGGTCAAGCATAATAAACAGGAAAAGCCAGACAAGGAAAAGTATAGCGACAAACGCAAAAACCCATATGAGAACCATCACAAGAGTAACGTAAACAACGCCTATCTTAAGGTCAGTGGAAAACCTGTAAATCAGGTATACGGAAAGAAGAAGGTTAAGGAAAACAGCCAGCCTGAATATGTGCCTTGAAACTTTTTCCCCCTCAATATTCACTCCTGCCTTCTCAAGGTAATGCTTAAGCAGCCCTTTGCTCCGCTTTGGCTGCATAAAGAGCTTCTTCCTCCTCATTACATCTTCCTTTTTCAGATGGCCGTGCCCAAACTTCTCCTCAGCAAGCCCCTTTTCGCCTTTTTTTCTTCCAAACATTTGAAACCACATTCTTTAAATCTCCACAGCAGGCCTCTGGCTCCTTATCATCGCCAAAAACATGAACTGGAGAAAAGCCAGAAAGCCGGTGACGGCAAGAAGCGCAGCAATGTCAATCTTCAGCGAAACGAAGGACGCAAGTATTATCAGCATGACAACGCCTATTGACGGCATAATCACAGCTATAATCATGTAAAACATCGCAATCGGGTTAAGCTTCCTTCCGTACTCACGGACTTCAATCATCTGCTCCCTTGCAACCTGGTCAATGGTTGCGTTTATTGACCTTGATATGTCAGAGCCTGTCTTCAGGGAATTAAGGACCTGCCACAGCAGCTTCCTGAAATTCGCAGAAGGGGTAAGCTCAATCTCCTCTGCTATGGCGTCCTCCAGAGGCGTGCCAAGGTCAACCTTGTCTATAATCTCCCTGAAATACTTCCCTATTGTCTCGTAATTGCCTGCAACGTTCCTTATGGACTCATAAATAGGCACTCCGGATTCCATTTCTATCACAAGAAACCTTCCTGCAAACACCAGCTCCCTCTCAATCTCCCTCTCCTTCCTGAGAATTATGACTTCAGGCGCCTTCAGAAAGTAAAGGAAGGTTATTATGAACAGCAACGGAAACAGAAAGACAAGAATGCCCTTCAGCACGTTCATCTTCACGAAAACAGCGGCGAGAACGAGCATTATGCCTGTCGTTATGTAGAATGCTGACATTGCGGTTTTCTGCACAAACTCAACAGGCTCGTCAAGAAAACCAGCCTGCTGGAGCTTAATTCTGAGCCCTGGCAGGTTGTCGCTTATCCTTTTGAATATTGCAGCAGCCATTTTTCAAAGCCTAATTAACCCTTTGCAAAGCAAAGGGCACAGCAGCCAAAGCTTGCGAGCTTGTATCTGCATCTTCAGGCACCAAGAGGCTTGTTGTCCCTTACTGCCTTCATCACAGCATCCTTTTCCGTGTAGTACCTTGCCATGACCGCCCCGACGTCGTCAACAAGGTTGATTTTCTGCCTGACAAGCCAGTTAAGCACTTTCACCTTCTCGCTAATATCCTCCATTATTTCCTTCCTGCTCATCCCCGTGTACATCTGCAGGCTGTCCATGACTGCTGTTGATTCGCCGGACTTCGCAAGCCTGTCGCTTTTTACATCAAGCTGCATAAGCACGTTGGGGGTGCAGTCAGGAAGAATCTCCGCTATCTGAAAGGTCCTCCTCAGCCCTGTGCGCCTGTTCCTGTACTGGACAAGCACAAGCGAAATGGAAGGTATAAGCGTTTTTGGTATCTCTATCGGCGGGTTGGCAATGCGGTTTATGGTTTCCTTCGCGCTGTTTGCGTGTATGGTCGCATAGACGCTGTGGCCTGTGTGGATTGCCTCAAACAAAACCTCTGCCTCCCTTTTTCTCCTAATCTCGCCGACTATTATGCGGTCAGGCCTCATCCTCAGCGAGTTGACAAGGAGATCCAGCATTGAAACGCCGCCCTTGCCCTCAACGTTCGGAAGCCTTGTAAGCAGAGGCACCCAATGGAGGAATTTTGGCAGCTGAAGCTCATGAGTGTCCTCAATGGTTATGATGCGCTGGTTCGGCGGAAAGAAGTTGGATACGACGTTAAGCATTGATGTTTTTCCGCTGGCAGTGCCGCCTGCAATAATTACAGAAAGCTCGTACTGCACAGCGAGCCAGATAAGCGCTGCAGCCTCTGCT